>NZ_BAABRR010000007.1:0-170472 GCF_039545075.1 Demequina sediminis
GGGGGTGGCGAGGGTTGAGGCGCGGTTCGGGGGCCGCCGCCCCCCCCGCCGCTTCGTGGCGGGTGGGGGGGGGCGGGGGGGGGGGGGGGCCCCCCCCCCCCCCCCCCCCGCGACGGTCGATCGTGAGGCGGTGCCTCGCGCAGAGCCGCGCCCTTAGTGCGACTGAGCCGCCGCGACGGCCTCGGCGAGCGAGGTCGCGGGACGTCCGATGAGGCGCTCGAGGGCGTCGCTGTCGGTGTCCAGTTCACCCTTGGCGATCGACGCGTCGACCGCGGCCCAGAAGCCTGCGGTGCCCGCGTCCATGCCGACCTCCTGGAACGTGGCGGTGAGCTGCTCGACGCTCACGTCGGAGTGGGCGACGGGCGTGCCCGTCGCGGCCGCGACGGCCGCGGCAAGGTCGTCGAGGGTGAAGCGCGTGCCGGCCAGCTCGTACGTGCCTCCTGCGTCCTCGGCGAGCGCGGCCGCGGCGGCGGCCTCGGCGTAGTCCGCGCGGGAGGCGGCGGCGATGGTCGCCCCGGCGGTCGCGCCCAGCACCGTGCCGGTCGCGGCGTACGTCGGGATCTGGCCCGTGTAGTTCTCGAGGTACCAGGAATTGCGCAGGACCGTCGCGGGGATGGGGGAGGCGGCGAGGGCCTGCTCGGTCGCGGCGTGCTCGGGCGCGAGCGGGTTGGACGTGGCGTCGGCGCGCAGCAGGGATGTGTAGACGATGCGTCCGACGCCCGCGCGCTCGGCGGCGGCGATGACGGCGGCGTGCTGGGCGACGCGCTTACCCACCTCGGACGCGGACACGAGCACCAGGCGGTCCACGCCGGCGAGGGCGGCGTCGAGCGTGTCGGGCTGGTCGTAGTCGCCGTGGCGCACGTCGACTCCGCGCTCGGCGAGGTCGGCGGCCTTGGCGGTGGTGCGTGCGATCGCGACGATGCTCGACGGGGCGACCCCGCGCGCGATGAGCGAGTCGACCACGAGGTGGCCGAGCTGACCGCTGGCTCCGGTGACGGCGATGGTAGTCATGGCTGTTCCTTCCGAGAGGGTGACGCGGCGCACTGCGCACCGTTCGCCATGCACTAACTCTGAGTTAGCGCTGTGTATTCCCGAGCGAGGAGGCGTATCCTCGAGTCATGTCCTCCGCCGCCCCGCGACTCGAGCCGCCGGCCGGCCACGGCTCCGAGCCGGGTCCGTCGCCCGAGCTCGTCACGAGCGTCTTCGCGGCCGCGTGCACGTCGCGGGCAGTCTTCGAGGACGTCACGAGCAAGTGGGCGTCGCTGGTGCTGCTCGCGCTCGGCGAGAGCCCGCACCGGTTCGGCGAACTCCGTCGCCGCGTCGAGGGGGTGAGCGAGAAGATGCTCTCCCAGACGCTGCAGTCCCTCGAGCGTGACGGGCTGCTCGTGCGCGAGGTGCGCAGCGCGATTCCCCCGCACGTCGACTACTCGCTCACGGAGCTCGGCGCCGAGGCGGCCGCGCGGCTCCGCGCCCTCGCCGACCTCTTCGAGGGCTCGACCGCGCAGGTCGAACGCGCCCGGGCGTCCTATCGCCGCGTTCCCTGAGCCCCCGCATCGTCCCCTCCCCGCCGCCGCTAGAGTGGGTGCCGTGTCAGACCCCGCGAAGCCCGTGAGAATCGCCATCCTCGGCCCAGGAACCGTCGGCTCGGAGGTCGTGCGTCTCCTCTCCGAGCAGGGGCCCGACCTCGCCGCGCGCGTGGGCGCGCCGCTCGAGCTCGCCGGAGTGTACGTGCGCGACACGTCGAAGGACCGCGGGCCGCACCTGCCCGCCACGGTGCTGACGTCGGATGCGTCGGCGCTCGTGGCCGGGGCCGACGTCGTGGTCGAGCTCATGGGCGGCATCGAGCCCGCGCGCACGCTGATCCTCGAGGCGATCGCTGGCGGAGCCTCGGTCGTGACCGCGAACAAGGCGCTGCTCGCCGCGCACGGGCCCGAGCTCTACGAGGCGGCCGACGCGGCGAACGTCGACCTCTATTTCGAGGCCGCCGTCGCGGGTGCGATTCCGCTGGTGCGACCCGTGCGCGAGTCGCTCGCGGGCGACCACATCACGCGCATCCTCGGGATCGTCAACGGCACCACGAACTACATCCTCGACGAGATGACGCGGCGCGGGCTGTCGTACGACGTCGCGCTCAAGCAGGCGCAGGAGCTGGGCTACGCGGAGGCGGATCCCACCGCGGACGTCGAGGGGCACGATGCCGCGGCCAAGGCCGCGATCCTCGCCTCTCTCGCGTTCCACCAGCGGGTGGCGCTCGAGGACGTCTACTGCGAGGGCATCTCCGCGATCACCGCGGAGGACGTCATCGCGGCGCGCGAGACCGACCAGGTCATCAAGCTGCTCGCCATCGCCGAGCGGACGCCCGAGGGAGTGGCCGTGCGCGTGCACCCCGCGCTGGTGCCGTCCGACCACCCGCTCGCGGGGGTCCACGGCGCATTCAACGCCGTCTTCATCGAGGCCGAGTCCGCGGGCGGCCTCATGTTCTACGGACAGGGAGCGGGAGGGACGCCCACGGCATCGGCCGTCCTGGGCGACCTGGTCTCCGTGGCGCGCCACCGCGCGAACGGGGGCAAGGGTCCGCGCGAGTCCCACTACGCGGTGCACGACGTCCTGCCGATCGAGGCGGCCCTCACGCGGTACTGCGTGCGCATGGCGGTCGAGGACCGCCCCGGCGTGCTCTCCGCGGTGGCCGAGGTGTTCGCGCAGCACGGCGTGGGCATCGAGATCGTGAGGCAGGTGCCGGGCCAGACGCATGCCGGGCTGATCCTGTCGACCTACGCGGCGCCCGAGCGCGACCTGCGGGCGACGGTCGAGGGGCTGCGCCGCAGCGACGCGGTGGCCGCGGTGAAGTCCGTCCTGAGGATCGAGGGGGAGTAGCGGTGGCACACGTGTGGCGCGGGATCATCAACGAGTACCTGGACCGGCTGCCGTTCACGGCCGAGGACAGGATCGTCACGCTCGGCGAGGGCGGCACGCCGCTGGTGCACGCGCCGTCGATCTCCGCCGAGGTCGGGGCCGAGGTCTTCGTCAAGGTCGAGGGCATGAACCCGACCGGGTCCTTCAAGGATCGTGGCATGACCTCCGCGATCACGCAGGTGGTGAAGGACGGCGACCACACCGTGGTGTGCGCCTCGACGGGCAACACGTCCGCCTCCGCGGCCGCGTACGCCGCTCACGCGGGGCTGCGCTGCGTCGTGATGATCCCCCAGGGCAAGATCGCGGCGGGCAAGATGGCGCAGGCGATCGTGCACGGCGCCGAACTGGTGCAGGTCGACGGCAACTTCGACGAGTGCCTCGAGATCGTGCGCTCACTGTCCGAGGACTACCCGATCGCGCTGGTCAACTCGGTCAACCCGTACCGCCTGCAGGGCCAGAAGACCGCGGCCTTCGAGATCGTCGACCAGCTGGGTGACGCCCCCGACATCCACATGCTCCCCGTGGGCAACGCGGGCAACATCTCCGCGTACTGGATGGGCTTCCGCGAGGCGCTCTCGCACGGCGCGACGCGCACCCCTCGCGTGTGGGGCGTACAGGCCGCCGGCGCGGCGCCGTTCGTGGCCGGCCACCCCATCAAGGACCCCGAGACCGTGGCGACCGCGATCCGCATCGGCAAGCCGGCGTCGTGGGACCTCGCGGTCGCGGCGCGCGACGAGTCGGGCGGCTGGATCCGCGCCGTCTCGGACGCGCAGATCCTTCACGCTCAGGCTCGACTGGCTGACGAGGTCGGCGTGTTCGTCGAGCCCGCCTCCGCCGCGCCCATCGCGGGCCTACTCGCGGCCGCCGCGTTGGGAGAGGTCCCGCGCGGCGCGACCATCACGTGCACCGTGACCGGCAACGGACTCAAGGACACCGCGACCGCGCTCGCGGGCCGCGAGGTCGAGCCCACCGTCATCCCCGTTGACGTCGAGGCCGCCGCGGCGGCGCTCGGGCTGTAGGCCGGCGCCATGGCCATGAGGCTCGCCGCCGACCACGTCAAGGTCTCCGTTCCCGCGACCGCGGGCAACCTGGGGCCGGGCTTCGACGCGCTCGGCATGGCGCTGGGTGTCGCGGACGAGGTCGAGGTGCGTGCGCTCGCGTCCTCCGAGGTGACCATCGAGATCGAGGGCGAGGGCGAGTCGACGCTCGCGCGCGACGAGTCCCACCTCGTGGTGCAGGCGCTGCGCGCGGCGCTCGACCACGTCGGCGCGTCCCAGACCGGCCTCCACATGAGGGCGATCAACCGCATTCCCCATGGCCGTGGCCTCGGTTCCTCGGCGGCGGCCGTCGTCGCGGGCATCGTCGCCGCGCGCGCCCTCATCGCTGAACCCGACGCCCTGTCTCTCGAGGAGACCCTGGTGCTCGCCAACGCGTTCGAGGGTCACCCCGACAACGCGGCGCCGGCTATCTACGGCGGCGCGACCGTCGCATGGAAGGACGCGGAGGGCGTGCACGCGCGCCCGCTGCAGCTCGCCGACGAGATCGAGACTGCGGTGCTCATCCCGTCCTCGGTGTTGCCGACCAAGGAGGCGCGCGCGGTGCTGCCCGCGAAGGTTCCTCACGTGGATGCCGCGTTCAACGTGGCCCGTGCCGCGCTGCTGGTCAACGCGCTCGCGGGGCGTCCCGAGGACCTGCTCGCCGCGACTGACGACCGACTCCACCAGGGTTACCGCGCGGACGTGCTGGGACCGGCCACGTCGATGCTGCGCGCGCTGCGCGACCGCGGCCTCGCCGCCGTGGTGTCGGGTGCGGGGCCGTCGGTGCTGGTGCTGGGCGCGGACCTGGCGGCCGCCGGCCTCGAGTCGGGCGTTCCCGCCTGGGCCGAGGGCGTGGGCGGCGAGTCGTGGCGCTGTGTCCACACGATCGAGCGGGTGCCCGGCGCGATGGGCGTGCGGCTGTAGTTTCGCGGATCCGCGCCGTCACCTCCCGTCCCGCCTCACCCCGCCTCCCCGTTCCACCCCGCCCCCATTACGGCGCATCCTCCGCCTCACCGCCCCGTTCCGTCCCGCTTCACCTCCCCGCTCCACCTCCGCTTGGCGCATAGGATCTTGTGAATCTTGGGGCGAAAAGGGCCCACGTGCATCGTCTAGTGCGATCGCGTCCGCAGGACGGCCCTCACCGTGCGCCGGCACCATCCCGGCGTCTCCATCACGCGGCGGTACGACAGCCGCACCGTGAGGATCCCGATGGTCGCCAGGTCCGCATCGCGTTCGAGGTCCCGCTCACGATCCTCGCCAGCGGCGTGGAACTCGCCGCCGTCCAGCTCGACCGCGGTCTGGGTAGCGGGGTCGTACATGTCGAGGTGGTACGTGTGCTGGCGCGCCCGCACGCTGTGCTGGCGGATGAAGTGCGCGAACTCGCGACCCGAGAACGTTGACGTGAGCGCCTCGAACTCCAGGTAACTGTGGGCGCCCGCATCGAAGGCGTCGAGGACCCGGTGCAATCCCGAGCGATCCCGCACGCGGTACGTGTCCGTGAGCAGCAGCCTGATGGAGTCGGTGGAGACCACGCGGCGGCGCAACGCCTCGATGATGGTGCCCGTGGGGTGTCCGGGTCGGCCCCGCACCCATTCGTGAAGGGCGGCTCGTGCCGGATCCGTGACCGGAACATCTCCCCAGGTCCCCGCGATGGGCACCTCCGTGACAGGGGCGAAGGTCATGAGCCACTCGCGGGTGGCGAGGCGATGCCCGCGCGGAAGTGCGATGAGCGCGTGGTCGGGCGGGCGGCGAAGTCCGTTCCATGCGAAGAGTGCGGCGGCCCCGGTCAGCACGCCCGCGCCCGACGCGGTGGCGGCGTGCGCACGCGTCACCAACGACCACGCGTGCGGAGTCGACGCGAAGCGCCCCGGCAGGACCGCGACCACCTCCTGCGCGGCGATCGCGGCACGCACGTGGTGAGGGGTGGTCATCGCGACCATTTCCGCCCATGAATAGGTGCGCGGGCTGCGGTGGAGTTCGGCGGGGAGGTGCGTGCGAGGTGTCATGAGAACTTGCATAGCGCCGAGGCGCTGCCGGTCGCGCCGCCCCGGGCGAATCTGTGGATGAGATCGCACTACGTGATGCGCGAGAGCTCTTTTGGGCCGTGAAATCGCAAGATTCTATGCGCGAGGCGGTGGGGGTGGGGAGGGATGCGGTCGTGGGGGTGGGGAGGGATGCGGTCGTGGGGGTGGGGAGGGACGCGGTCGTGGGGGTGGTGTGCGGCGGGAGGGGCGCACCACGACCCGCCCTAGGTCAGGCGTGACCCGTGGGGCCCGGCGGCGCGTCGAGGTCCGCGCCCTCTTCCGTCGTGCGGGCTCGCGCTCGCTTGTCGCGCAGACGCATCGCCTTCTCCTCGAGCCGAGCGGCGCGCAGCGCGGCCTTCGCTGCCCGCTTGGCCTCGGTCTCCATGCGGGCGGCACGGAGGTCATAGGCATGCTTGCGCGGCTGGGGAACCTCGAGGTGGAACAGCGGCCCGGTGAGCCGCACCACGAACGTCGCGGCCACCGCAAGCGCGGTCGTGACCACGGGCTGCGTTCCGGTGTAGACCAGCGCGTACACGAGAGCGCCCGCCATCCCCGCGACCGCGTTGGGCGGCCCCGCGTACATGATCGACGACGGCCTGGCCTGGAGCAGATCCGTGAGGATCAGCCCGCCCACGGCCCCGATGGTCCCGATCACGACCGTCGGGAGCCGCCCCAGCCCCGCGATGAGCGCGGCATTGGCGCCCACGCACGCGAATAGGCCGATGATCAGCGTGTCGAGCCACCACAGGAAGCGGCCCAGCTTCTTGAGGTAGTAGAGGAACAGCATGCCCAGTCCCGCGGCCGCTGCGGCGGCGACCAGGTAGAGCGGCTCGCGGAACGCGGCCGGCGGCAGATTTCCCAGGAGCACGTCGCGGATGATCCCGCCCCCGAATCCCATCGCCGCGGCGAGAGTGAGCACCCCCATGAGGTCCGTGTGGTCGTCCTCGCCGGCGCGAATGGTGCCGCCGAGCGCGCCAACGAACACCGCGAGCAGGTTGACGAACAGGGGGATTTCGAGGACTTCCGGACGCACCTCACCAGCGTAGGTGACGGTCCTACACTCGGCGTATGCCGTCCGTCCCGGCCGAGCCGACCGTCCGCCCCGCGCAGCGGCGGGACCACGGCGCGATCCCGCGCATCTGCCTGCTCACGGGCGCCCGGGGCGACGACGCCTCGGGCGTCTTTGGCGACGACACTGTGCTCGCTGACGTCTACGCCACGCCCTATCTCCATGGCCCCGGCGGCTTCGCGCTCGTGTGGGACGTGGGCGGCGGCACCCGAGGCTACGTGCTCGGCACGTCGGACACCGCGGCCTTCCAGGAGTGGTTCGTCCGTTCATGGTGGCCCGAGCGGGCGGGCGGGCATCCCCGTCGCACCGCGTCCGACGACTGGCTCCTCGCCGCCGCCGCGGACCCCCGACGCATGCTGAGCCCGCTGCTCGCCTCCTACCCTGCCCACCTCCACATCGACCTGCTACCCGACCAGCAGGGCCGCGGCGCCGGCCGCGCACTCATCGAGGCCGCGTGCGCGCTGCTCGGGTCGCTCGGAGTGAGCGGCGTGCATCTGGTCGCCGAGCGCGCCAACGCGTGCGCGCAGTCGTTCTACCCCCGCGTGGGATTCGTGCCAGCGAGTGAGGACGATGCCACGGTGACGTTCGCGCGCCGCCTCACCTAGCGGCGGCGGGTTATCCACAGATTCGGGCGATCGCCCTCGCGTGGTCGCGCCTCGGACTAGCGTCCGGAGGCAGGTCGACACGAGGGGGAGCCATGGCGGTGACACCGGGATGGTGCGGGGCGGTCGCGGGGACGATGCTGGTGCTCGCCGGGTGCACCGCGGCGGGCGGGGGCGGGGCAGGGGAGGGCGACGCCTCGGCGAGCGCGACCGCGGGGCCGGGTCGCGGCCCCGCCAAGGTCGCCCAGGAGCGCAGCGAGCGGCCCTACGATCTCGCGGGCGCGATGCTCGACCGGCTCGAGCCGCTGTGGACCTCGTACGGCGAGTTCGGCGGCCCGGTCGCGATCCACGACGGCACGGTGGTGGCCGTCGACCACCTGGGCGATCCGGACGTCCTCAAGGGGATTGACCTGGAGACGGGGGAGGTGCGGTGGAGGCGGGCCTCGAGCAGGGGAGCGCTGGTGGGGGCGCGTGAGCGAGACCTCACGTCGTTCGAGACCTCCGAGGGGGACACCGTTGTCCTCAACGTGGGTCCCGCGGAACGCGAGTCCGCCGACGGTGGCTCGGGCCACACGGGTGCGATCCTCGATCCCGCGACGGGCACGATACTCGCGGAACTGCCCCGCGCCTGGATGAGCCAGTCCTGGGTCTGTCCAGGAGCCGGAGGACTCTGCTTGGGGGTCTCGACGGACCTCACCCGCACGTGGAGCACCGTGAGGATCGATCCGGCGACGCTCGCCGCCGAGCCCTTCGACGAGTCCGGGATTCATGACGGCGTGGCCGAGGCGCGAGTCCTCGCGGGTGGGGTTCAGGCCGAGATCGCGGATGATGGCGCGGAGGCGCTTGTGAGGAGGGGCGACGACGGGCGGGTGCTGTGGCGACTCCCGGTGGATGACCTCGAGCCTGGCGGCTCGGTGCTCGGCTCCCTCGCGGCCGCGACCGTGAGAGAGGATCCCACCGGCGACGTGCTTCACCTCAGTACGAGCCTGGGAGTCGACCCCGACGCCACGGAGCGGGTGGAGGTGCGGGACTTCACCGCTCTCAGCCTCGACCTCGCGACGGGCGAGGTGCTCGCGCGGCGCGACGGCCGGCTGTGGTGTCACGCCGAGGTGTTGTGCTCGGGCGATCTCGCGCTCGTGGCCGAGCGCGGCGGTGAATGGGTCCAGGATCCGGGCGACCTGGTGATCGCGGGAGCCGGTGCGCGCGCGTCGGACCTCGCGTGGGAGGCGGAGCTGCCCGACGCGGTCCTGCACTCGCGCGAGGGTGGCCACGGGTACGCCTCGCCACCGGGGACCCTCCTGGCCGAGTCGGCGGGCGTGGTCGGGGCGATCAACCTCGAGACTGGCGCCTTCACGGCCCTGGGCGAGGGCACGGTCGCGTGTACCCAGGTGCGCTGGAGTGCCGATGCCGAGTACGCGTCGCTGTCGGGGGATCGCGAACCGGTGAGGTCGGGGCTCATGGCGCGGCCCTGCCGCGGCGCTACGGCGGGCGGCTCCGCGGCGGGGAGCGCCGACGCGGGAGACGCGGTGTGGTCGCGGGCGGCCATCGAGGGTGCCGCGACGGTCGGGGAGGTCGACGGGCGGCGGATCGGTGTCGTCGTGGAGGAGGGGCAGCTCGCCGCGTACGACTTGACCGAGCACGACTAACGACCGCCGCGCGGCCGCGACCCGACCGGGGGCGGCGCGCCGCGCATCGTCCCCACGCGACTTGCGGAGTGAGTCCTCACTCACTTAGCCTGATGCGCATGACCACCAAGGCCCGCCGGGCCGCCCCGATGTCGCCAGACGACCGCCGCGCGTCGATTCTCGACGCGGCGATTCCGCTCATCCTCGAGCGCGGCGCGGACGTCACGACGCGAGAGATCGCGGACGCGGCAGGCATCGCCGAGGGCACGGTCTTCCGCGCGTTCCCCGACAAGAACGCGCTCATCGATGGCGCGGTCGAGCGCGTCATGGATCCGGCGGACACCCTCGCGATGCTGGGTGCGATCGACCCCGCCCAGCCGCTCGAGGTGAAGATCGAGCAGATCGTGATGCTGCTCCACAGCCGCGTGGGGAGCGTCGTGAGATTCATGACCGCGCTCGGGCCTCGCGAGCACGCGCGCGCGAAGGCCGCGGATCACCACGGCCACCGTCATCCGCCCCTGGGCGAGGCCACCGACGTGGTCGTGCGCCTCCTCGAGCCCGACCGCGAGCGGCTGCGCGTGAGCGTCCCCGCCGCGGTCGACTACCTACGCATCCTCGTGTTCGGCACGTCGATGCCATTCCTTGCCACCGGTGCAGGCTCGGACCCGTCCGCGCTCGCCGACTTCATCCTGCACGGCGTCGCCCACGACGCCTCCGACGCCTAGAAGGGGGCCGCGATGCTCTGGAAGCTGCTGGTCTCGTCCGTGAGGCCGTACTGGAACCTGCTCCTCGGAGTGGTGGTCTTCCAGTTCGCTCAATCGATGGTCAACCTCTACCTGCCGACCCTGAACGCCGACATCATCGACAACGGCGTCGCGGTCGGCGACACGGGTTACATCTGGAGGATCGGCGGTCTCATGCTGATCCTGTCCTTCGTGGGCATCGCGTGCACCATCGCGGCGGTCTACTTTGGCGCGAAGATCGCGATGCGCGTCGGGCGTGACCTGCGCGGCGACATCTTCGAACGCGTGTCGACCTTCTCGGAGGCCGAGGTCCAGCGGTTCGGCGCACCCTCGCTCATCACGCGCTCGACCAACGACGTCCAGCAGGTCCAGATGCTCGTGCTCATGACGTCGACGCTGCTGATCTCCGCGCCGTTCACGGCGATCGGCGGCGTGGTGCTCGCGCTGCAGCAGGACGTGCAGCTGTCGTGGATCATGGCGGTCGCGATCCCGCTGCTGCTGATCATCGTGTCGCTCATCGTGTGGCGCATGGTGCCTCACTTCCGGCGCATGCAGACCCGCATCGACGGCATCAACCGCGTCCTGCGCGAGCAGCTCACCGGCATCCGCGTCGTGAGGGCCTTCGTGCGCGAGGGCGTTGAGCGCGAGCGCTTCGCGGACGCTAACGCGCTCGTCACGGAGTCGGCGATCAAGGCGGGCCGCCTCATGGCCTCGATGTTCCCGCTGGTCCTGCTCGTGGTGAACCTCGGCTCTGTCGCGGTGATGTGGTTCGGCGCGGAGCGCATCGCGGCGGGCGAGATGCAGGTGGGCGCGCTCACCGCGTTCTTCGCGTACCTCATCCAGATCCTGTTCTCGGTGCTCATGGCGACGTTCCTGTTCGTGCTCGTGCCGCGCGCCGCCGTTGCGGCGGATCGCATCACCGACGTCCTCTCGACGTCGAGCACGGTCGTGGAGGCCGATGCCGGGGTCCAGGTCCCGGGCACGGGCGAGGTGGTCTTCGAGAACGTGACCTTCACGTACCCCGGCGCCGAGCAGCCGGTCCTCGCGGACATCTCGTTCACCGCGCGGCGGGGCACGACCACGGCAATTATCGGCTCGACCGGCGCGGGCAAGAGCACGCTCGTGAGCCTCATCCCACGCCTGTACGACGCGTCGTCGGGCACCGTGCGCGTGGGAGGCGTCGACGTGCGCGACGCCGACCTCGAGTCGTTGTGGGGCCGCGTCGGGCTCGTCCCGCAGCGGCCGTACCTCTTCGCGGGCACCGTCGCCTCGACGTTGAGGTTCGGGCGCGAGGATGCCACGGACCAGGAGCTCTGGGACGCGCTCGCGATCGCCCAGGGCGAGGACTTCGTGCGCGCGATGCCCGAGGGTCTTGAGTCCGAGGTCGCCCAGGGCGGCACCACCGTGTCGGGTGGGCAGCGTCAGCGCCTCTCGATCGCCCGGGCGCTCGTGCGCAGGCCGGACATCCTCATCTTCGACGACTCGTTCAGCGCGCTCGACACGGCGACCGACGCGCGCCTGCGCGCGGCCCTTGCGCGCGAGGTGACCGACGCGACCCTGATCGTCGTCGCCCAGCGCGTCTCGAGCATCGTCGATGCCGACCAGATCCTGGTAATGGAGGACGGGCGCATCGTCGACCGCGGCACCCACGCCGAGCTCCTCGAGACCTCGCCCACGTATCAGGAGATCGTCAGTACCCAGCTTCGAGCGGAGGAGGCGGTATGAGCGCGACCACTCAGGGCCGCGGCGGCGCCACGCCCCGCCCACCCCAGCGGGCCCACGGCCCCATGGGCCCGGGCATCGGCGCTCCCGTCGAGAAGCCCAGCAACTTCGGTCCATCGGCGGCGCGCCTGGCCCGCCTGCTCGGCCCCGAGCGATGGCTCGTGATCGCCGTCATCGTACTCGGAGCCGGCTCCGTCGCGCTGTCCGTCGTGGGGCCCAAGATCCTGGGCAACGCCACCACCGTGATCTTCGAGGGCTTCATCTCGGGCACCGGAATCGACTTCGACAGCCTCCACAGGATCCTGTGGTGGGTGGTCGTGATCTACGTGGCGTCCGCCATCCTGGGGCTCGTTCAGGGGCTCGTGCTCAACGGCGTGACGCAGCGGACCGTGTACCGGCTGCGCGCGCGCGTCGAGGACAAGATCCACCGGCTCCCGCTCAGCTACTTCGACCGCCATCAGCGCGGCGACCTGCTGAGCCGCGTCACCAACGACATCGACAACATCTCGCAGACCCTGCAGCAGACGCTCAGTCAGTTGTTCACCTCGGTGCTCACGGTGATCGGCATCGTGGGCATGATGCTGTGGATCTCGCCGCTGCTCGCAGGGATCGCCATCCTGTCGATCCCGCTCACGCTCGTGATCGTCGCGCAGGTCGCGAAGCGGTCGCAGCCGCGGTTCGTGGCGCAGTGGCGGCACACGGGAGAGCTCAACTCGATCATCGAGGAGGGCTACACCGGGCACGCGCTCGTCAAGGTGTTCGGGCGCAGGCGGCGCGCGCAGGAGGAGTTCGCGCGCAAGAACGAGGAGCTCTACGAGGCGAGCTTCGGGGCCCAGTTCATCTCGGGCATCATCATGCCGTCGACGATGTTCGTGGGGAACCTGGTCTACGTCGCGATCGCGGTCGTAGGCGGGCTGCGGGTCGCGAGCGGCACCATGACGCTCGGCGACGTGCAGGCCTTCATCCAATACTCGCGGCAGTTCCAGCAGCCGCTCAGCCAGCTCGGCTCGATGGCCAACCTCGTGCAGTCCGGCGTGGCCTCGGCCGAGCGCGTGTTCGAGCTCCTCGACTCCGAGGAGCAGGGCGCCGATCCCGTGCCGGCGCAGTCTCCCGAGGGCGACCACGGTCGACTGGTCTTCGAGGACGTGTCCTTCCGCTACGTGGCAGACAAGCCGCTCATCGACGATCTTTCGCTCACGGTCGAGCCCGGGCGCACGGTCGCGATCGTGGGGCCGACCGGTGCGGGCAAGACCACCCTGGTCAACCTCATCCTGCGCTTCTACGAGCTCGACGGGGGACGCATCACGCTCGACGGCACGGATATCGCCGCGATGACTCGCGACGACCTCCGCGCGCGGACCGGCATGGTGTTGCAGGACACGTGGCTGTTCGGCGGGACCATCCGCGACAACATCGCCTACGGGCGCACCGGTGCGACGGAGGAGGAGATCCTCGAGGCGGCCAGGGCCGCATACGTCGATAGGTTCGTGCACTCGCTGCCCGACGGCTACGACACCGTGCTCGACGACGATGCCACCAATCTCTCCGCGGGAGAGCGTCAGCTGGTGACGATCGCGCGCGCCTTCGTGGCGAAGCCGCAGGTGCTGATCCTCGACGAGGCGACGAGCTCGGTCGACACGCGCACCGAGCTCTTGGTGCAGCATGCGATGGCGAAGCTGCGCAAGGACCGCACGGCGTTCGTGATCGCGCATCGGCTGTCCACGATCCGCGATGCGGACCTCATCCTGGTGATGGAGCACGGGGCGATCGTCGAGCAGGGCACGCACCGCGAGCTGCTCGCGGCGGGCGGCGCCTACGCGCGGCTCTATGAGGCGCAGTTTGCGGCGCCGATCGACGAGGCCGAGCCGCTGGTGGATCCTCAGGCGGCGGAGGGACCCCGCGAGACCTCGGCGAAGCCGAGCCGGTCGTAGAGTCGCCGCGCGTCGGCGTTGTCCTCGTCGACGGTGAGGCTCACCTGCGTCTCACCCACCGCCGCGACGGCGCGCGCCGTCGCGGCGAGCAGGCCGCTCGCGACACCGCGGCCCCGGTGATCCGGCAGCGTGAGGCAGTTCAGCACATACGGGTGGTCGGGGGCGTCCTCGCGCGCGAGGCGGAGCACCGTGGTGACCCCGCCCAGGATTTCGCCGTCCTCGCTCAGCGCGGCGGGCGAGGCGACCTGCATGTAGGGACCCCACTCGCCCCTGAAGATCTCCTGCGTGACCGCCACCGTGGCGTCCCAATCGCGGTGCAGCCCGCGGCGGGGGTAGCTCTCGAACGCCGCGTTCGCGAGCCACGGGATGTCCTCCGACGTGATCGCTCGGATGGTCGGCCACGGCTGCGCGGCGTCCAGGATGTCGCGGACCTTCGCGGTCATGACGATGCGGGTGAAGGGGGAGTTCTCAGCCATTCTCGGACCGTAGCATCGGGCGCTCACCCGTGGGCGAGCGCCAGCGGCGGGGCGGTGTCAGGACAGCAACGTGGCCTTCGCGGCGGCGAACTCGGCCTCGGTGAGGATTCCGGCGGCGTGCATCTGCGCGAGCTGGGTGAGCTGGGCCATGAGGTCGTCGCCCGCCGGCGCGACCGGCGCGACCGGGGCCGCCGCCTGAGGTGCCGCCTGCGACTGCTGACCCTGCGCATCGGCCTCCCACCGCGCGTGCTGTCCCCGCGCGACGTTCCCGCTCACCGCCTGAGCGGTGCCCGAGATGACCGCCGTCCGCGCCATCGTCCCTATCAATCCTGGCCGGCCCGCTCTGCGCATGATCGCCCCTCCCTCTGCTATGCCTCGGCGCGCACGGCGTCGAGGGCGGTGACCGCGTCGTCGTCGGTGAGCTCCTCAAGTTCCTCGATCTCCACCTCATCGGGACCGTTCCTGCGCACCACGATCGCGTTCACGATCGAGATGGTGCCGGACTCGACCAACCGTTCCAGCTCCGGGAGGATCGAGCCGTCGAAGCGGCCATGCGCGAATCCGAGGGTGACGATCTCGATGGGTCTCTGCGTCATGGTGAGCCTCCGTGGCGGAGCGCGGCGGGCCCTTCTCGGAGGCGAGGCCCGCTGGGCCTCCAGGGCAACAGGAGGGCCCGACGCCTCCGGAATCCGGCTCGATTGTGCGGCCTGGCCTGCGGTGATAGCCTTAACCCGCTTCCTCCGGATGGCACTCACGCCCCGGACGAACGCAATCCACGTTGCAGGCGTCTGCCGATGATGTCTCCCGTCAGCCGTACCCACGTGGACGATCTCGCACTTCTGGAGCCACAGGGGCTCGTGCGAGGAAAGGAAAGTACGTGACAGACACGACCGTGGCAGTCGATCAGGGCGCCACCCTCTCCGCCATGAAGCTCGCCCAGTTGCAGGCGCTCGCCGCCGAGCTCGGGGTTTCGGGCACCGCCCGCATGCGTAAGGCGGACCTCATCGAGGCCATCCGCAACGGCGGCGTGGTCAAGGCCAAGGAGCCTCGCGCCACCAAGAACACGAAGGCTGCAGCGACCGAGGCCGAGGCGCCCGCGAAGGCCCCCGCCGAGCGCCCCGCGCGCCGTCAGGGCAGCCGTCGCGCCGAGGCTCCCCAGTCCGCGCCCCAGTCGACCGCCGAGCACGACTCCGACGAGCGTGCTCGCCGCGCCAAGGAGGCCGTCGCCCTCGCCGGTCAGCCCGTCGAGCCCGCGCGCGACCAGGCCGCCGAGGACCCCGAGTCCCGCGCCCGCCGCGCCAAGGAGGCGATCGAGCTCGACCTGCCTCGAGGCGACCGCCCGCAGCGCGGAGCGCAGCAGGGCGAGGACGGCGGCGAGCGCCGCCAGCAGCGCCAGCAGCGCACGCCTCAGCAGGGCGACGCGCAGCAGCAGCGCGCGCCCCAGCAGGGCGACGCGCAGCAGGACCTGGACGATGATGACCGCAGCGGGCGCCGTCGCCGCGGCCGTGGGCGCGGTCGCAACCGTGGCCGCGAGCGCGACGTGCTCGACATCCCCCAGCAGTTCGATGAGGACGATGCCCGTGACGACGAGGAGCTGACCCCCGTCGGCGGCATCGTCGACATCCTCGACAACTACGCCTTCATCCGCACGACCGGCTACCTTCCCGGGAAGTCCGACGTGTACGTGTCGATGAACCAGATCAAGAAGTACGGCCTGCGCAAGGGCGACGCGATCACCGGCACCGTGCGCCCGCCCCGACCGGGCGAGCGCGGACAGCGTCAGAAGTTCAACGCCCTCGCCGGCGTCGACAAGGTGAACGGCATCGCCCCCGAGGAGGCGCGCACCCGCCCGTCGTTCGGCGACCTCACGCCGCTGTACCCGCAGCAGCGTCTCCACCTGGAGACCGAGCCGCGCAACATGACCAACCGCGTGATCGACCTGGTCGCACCCATCGGCAAGGGCCAGCGCGGCCTCATCGTGTCGCCTCCCAAGGCGGGCAAGACGCTCGTGTTGCAGTCGATCGCCAACGCGATCGTCACCAACAACCCCGAGGTTCACCTCATGGTCGTGCTCGTCGACGAGCGCCCCGAGGAGGTCACGGACATGCAGCGCACGGTCAAGGGTGAGGTCATCGCCTCGACCTTCGATCGTCCGGCCGACGACCACACCACGGTCGCCGAGCTCGCGATCGAGCGTGCGAAGCGTCTGGTCGAGATGGGTCACGACGTGGTCGTGCTGCTCGACTCGATCACCCGCCTGGGCCGCGCGTACAACATCTCCGCGCCGGCCTCGGGCCGCATCCTCTCCGGCGGAGTCGACTCGTCGGCGCTGTACCCGCCCAAGCGCTTCTTCGGCGCCGCGCGCAACATCGAGAACGGCGGCTCGCTCACGATCCTCGCGACCGCGCTGGTCGAGACCGGCTCGAAGGCGGACGAGGTCATCTTCGAGGAGTTCAAGGGCACGGGCAACATGGAGCTCAAGCTCTCGCGCACGCTCGCGGACCGCCGCATCTTCCCGGCCGTCGACGTCAACGCGTCGGGCACGCGCCGCGAGGAGATCCTCATGAGCCCCGAGGAGCTCAAGGTCATGTGGAAGCTGCGTCGCGTGCTCACCGCGCTCGAGCAGCAGCAGGCCATCGAGCTGCTCCTGGGCAAGCTCAAGGAGAACAAGACCAACGCCGAGTTCCTCATGCAGGTCGCGAAGACCACGCCGGGGACCGACGAGGAGAAGTAGCGCCGCCGCTGCGCGGACTCCCGCGATGCGCCCCGTGAGGTGCTCAGTGCCCGATTCGTTCGATTTCGGGCACTGAGCACCTCACGGGGCGCTCTGCTATCCGCGGGCGCCTCACGAGCTGCGGATGCCGAGCCGCCCCGCCACCGTGGTGAGCACCCGCTCGCGGCACCACTCTGGTCTGAGGGCGATGTCGTTCCACCCGAAACCCAGCACGGCGTACCCGGCGGCCACGAGGTCCGTCCGGCGTTCCCGATCCGCATCGCGCGCGGCGCGGGTCGAGTGGTAGCGGTCGCCGTCGAGCTCGACCGCGACCTTGGTGCGCCGATGCAGCATGTCGGGTGTGGCGTTGCGCGTCGGCAGCGCCAGGGTCTGCTGCCACTCGAAGTCGCGGAAGCGCGCGTCGACGAAGGTCTCGTGCTTGGCCCGCACCTCGAGCGGGGTGGTCGCGCCCTCCGCGAACCAGCCGAGCACCCGCTCGAGATCTCGACGGCCCGCGACACGTGGAGTGCGCTCGAGTTCGCGGGCAAGCTCGCGCCACGTGCACACCCGTTCCCAGAGCGCCTCCCACAGAATTGTCCGACGCGCGGAGGGCGGCGAGTACCGCCACGCGTCGAGCAGCGCCCGAGCTATCGGGACGCTCCTCAGACCGCCCGCGCGGGTGGTCCACCGCGGGGGACCGGTCTGGTGCAGTCGAGCCCAGGGCGGCGCGTTGAGGCGCTGACCGTGCGGTACGACGAAGTCCAGGCGATCGGGTTTCGGCAGCGACCGCGCGTACAGATGCAGCGCGCATGCTCCGGTCACCGCGCCGCGCGGCTGCCACAGCGTGAGCGCCTCGGCGCGGACGGTCGGGTCGCCCGCGTGAGCCGTGCCGCAGTAGACGCCCGCCAAGAGCCGAGTGAGACCTCCCTCGCCGAGGCCCCTGTCGAGCTGGCGGCGCGACCAGTGACCCACGAGCTCGGCCCGCGTGTACGCGTGGGCGCTCGTGCCCAGGAAGTCGGAGATCGACATCCGGGACGATGCCGGGTCGGGCAAGGGTCGCATGCGGCCAGGCAACCCCGATCTGGGTGAAGACGCAGCCGCCTGTCCGGATCTGTGGAGAACCGCCGCGCCCTGCGAGGTGCTGAGTGCCCGAATCGGGTCCGAACGGTCACTCAGCACCTCGCGACGCGCGATGGGGGAGTGATGTCCCGGGCGGGTGCGGCGGGGTGGGCACAATGGGGGCGGGCGCGACGGAGCAGAGTCGCGGAGAGGGAACGATGCCCTGTCCAGGACGCGCGTCGCGTCGCCCTTGACAGCCGTGGCAGAATAGAACGCTGGCCAGCCGGTTCACCGAGCGCGAGGTACGCGTGCGGACCCGGCGGCACCTCTAAGGGAGATCATGAAGAAGGACATCCACCCCGAGTACGTGGCCACCACTGTCACGTGCACCTGCGGCAACACGTTTGAGACCAAGTCCACCGTGACGTCCGGCGCGATCAGCGTCGAGGTCTGCTCGGCCTGCCACCCGTTCTACACCGGCAAGCAGAAGATCATGGACACCGGTGGTCGCGTGGCGCGCTTCGAGCGCCGCTACGGCAACAAGTAGTCACCCGCCCGACGACGTGGCCGAGGCCTTCGCCGCCGTCCAGCCGATGCTGGACGAGTACACCGACATCGAGCGTCAGCTCGCCGACCCCTCCGTGCATGCGGACGGGGCGCGAGCGCGCACGCTCGGGCGTCGGTTCGCGGAGCTCGGCCGCGTCGTCGCGGCACATCGTGCCTGGCAGGCCGCGAGCGACGACCTCGACGCGGCCCGCGAGATGGCGGAGGTCGACCCCGAGATGGCGGCCGAGGTGCCTGCCCTCGAGGAGGCCGTCGAGGCCGAGACCGAGCGGCTGCGCCGCATCCTCATCCCTCGCGATCCCGATGACGCACGCGACGTGATCCTCGAGATCAAGTCCGGCGAGGGCGGCGAGGAGTCCGCGCTGTTCGCGGGCGACCTGCTCAAGATGTACCTGCGTTTCGCGGAGACGAAGGGCTGGAAGGCCGAGGTCCTCGAGGCGGTGCACACCGACATGGGCGGATACAAGGACGTCTCCGTCGCGATCAAGTCGCGTGGGGCGGTCGAGCCGGAAAACGGCGTCTGGGCCCAGCTCAAGTACGAGGGCGGCGTGCACCGCGTGCAGCGCGTGCCCGCGACCGAGTCGCAGGGCAGGATTCACACCTCCGCCGCGGGCGTGCTGGTCTACCCGGAGGTCGAGGAGGTCTCCGAGGTCGAGATCGACATGAACGACGTCCGCGTGGACGTCTATCGCTCATCCGGCCCTGGCGGCCAGTCGGTCAACACGACAGACTCGGCGGTGCGCCTCACGCACCTGCCGACCGGAATCGTCGTGAGCTGCCAGAACGAGAAGAGCCAGCTGCAGAACAAGGAGTCGGCGCTGCGCATCCTGCGCGCCCGACTCCTCGCCGCGCAGAAGGAGGCCGCGGACGCCGAGGCGCAGGACATGCGAAAGTCGCAGATCCGCACCGTCGACCGCTCGGAGCGCATCCGCACCTACAACTTCCCCGAGAACCGCATCGCGGATCACCGCACGGGGTACAAGTCCTACAACCTCGACCAGGTGCTCGGCGGCGACCTGCAGCCGGTCATTCAGTCTGCGATCGACGCGGACGAGGCTGCCCGCCTCGACTCCGCGGAGTAAGGCGCCGAGGAGAGCGGGAGACCCATCGTGCCCACCGTCGGCGCGCGTCTGCGCGACACCACTCGCCGCCTCGAGGAGGCGGGCGTTCCCTCACCCCAGCACGACGCGATCGTGCTCATCGCCCACACACTAGGACTCCAGCCGTCGTACATCCGCACCGCGGCCGCGCGCGACGACGAATGGCCCCCCGGCGCGGACCTCGACCTCCTCGAGGCGCGTGTCACGCGTCGCGTCGAGCGTGAGCCGCTCCAGCACATCACAGGCAAGGCCTACTTCCGCTCGCTCGAGCTTCAGGTGGGCCCCGGCGTGTTCGTCCCGCGCCCCGAGACCGAGGTCGTGGCGGGCGTGGCGATCGCCGCCGCGCGCGCTGCGCTCGAGCTACGCGGCGAGGTGCGCGTGACCGACCTGTGCGCCGGCTCGGGGGCGATCGGCATCTCCGTGGCGACCGAGATCCCCGAGGCCGAGGTCGCGATGGTCGAGGCGAGCGAAGAGGCGCTCGTCTACCTGCGCCTCAACGCCCGCTATCAGCCCACCGACGTCCGCAGGCGACTGCGGACCGTCTATGGGGACGCCCGCAACTGCCTGCGTCAGTTCGACGCGTGTGCGGATGTGGTGGTGTCGAATCCGCCGTACGTGCCGACCGACGCCGTGCCCCGTGACCCCGAGGTCGCGCGCCACGACCCGCCGCAGGCCCTCTACGGGCTCGGCGAGGACGGCCTCGACGTCCCGCGCGCGATCCTCGACGAGGCACAGCGGCTGCTGCGCGTGGGCGGGGTCGTGGTGATGGAGCACGGCGACGACCAGGGCGCCGCGATGCGCGCGTACGCCGAGTCGTCGGAGTGGTGGGGCGACGTCCGCACGCTCACGGATCTCACCGGTCGCGACCGCATGCTCGTGGCGACCCGCGTCGGGGTCTGACAGACTGGCGCCGTGATTCTCGACTGTCGCGACCCCGAAACCTGGGGCCCGTCGCTCGACGCCGCCGTCGACGCCGTCGCCCGCGGCGCGGTGATCGTGCTTCCCACCGACACCGTGTACGGGGTCGGGGCCGATGCCTTTCAGCCTCCCGCCGTCGCCGCGCTCCTCGCGGCGAAGGGCCGCGGCAGGCAGATGCCACCGCCCGTGCTGATCCCGAGCGTGAGGACCGTCGACGGGCTCGCGCGCGACGTTCCCGACGCCGCCCGCACGCTCATGGAATCCTGCTGGCCCGGCGCGCTCACGGTGATCGTGCACGCCCAGCCCTCGCTCGCGTGGGACCTGGGGGAGACCGGCGGCACCGTGGCGTTGCGCGTGCCCGATCATCCCTCCGCCCTCGCCCTGCTGAGCCGCACGGGGCCGCTCGCCGTCACCAGCGCGAACCGCACCGGCGAGCCCGCCGCCACGACGGCGCTCGAGGCGCACGAGCAGCTCGGTGACGCCGTCGCGGTGTACCTCGACGCAGGTGACAGCCCACTCGGCGTCGCCTCGACCATCGTCGATGCCACGGGCCCTCGCCTGCGCATCGTCCGCCAGGGCGGGGTGTCTCGCGAGACCCTGGCGTCCCTCGTGGGGGAAGCCCTCGAGGGTGCCGACGGGTGAAGGTCTATCTCACCCTGATGGCGATCGCGGCGCTCGTCGCGTACGTCGCCACTCCCGCGATGCGCCACCTGGCGTTCCGCGTGGGCGCGATCACGGCGGTGCGCGAGCGCGACGTCCACACCACCCCCATCCCGAGGCTCGGCGGCATCGCGATCTTCCTCGGACTCGCCGTCGCGGGGGTGGTGGCCTCGGCCGTCCCGTTCCTCGATCCCGTGTTCGCCGCGGGTCGCGAGCCCTGGGCCGTGCTCGGTGCGGCGGCGATCGTGTGTGCGCTGGGCATGGCCGATGACATCTGGGACCTCGACTGGATGGCCAAGCTCGGAGGCCAGTTCCTCGCGGGGCTCGTGCTCGCGTGGGGAGGCGTGCAGCTGGTCACCGTCCCGATCGCCGGAGTGACGATCGGCAGCTCGTATGTCTCGCTCATCGCGACGGTGTTTGTCGTGGTCATCGCGATGAACGCCGTCAACTTCGTCGACGGCCTGGACGGACTCGCGGCGGGCATGATCGCGATCGGCGGCCTCGCGTTCTTCACGTACACGTATCTGCTCGCGAGGTCGGCGTCGCCGGGCGACTACTCGTCCCTCGCGACCATCGTGGTCGCGCTGCTCGTGGGCGCGTGCCTGGGCTTCCTGCCGCACAACGTGCACCCCGCGCGCATCTTCATGGGCGACTCCGGCTCGATGGTGCTGGGCCTCATGCTCGCGGCGGCGGCGATCATCGTCACGGGTCAGATCGACCCCGCGGTGATCTCGGAGCGAGAGCGCATCCCCGCCTTCATTCCGATCATGCTGCCGATCATGGTGCTCGCGGTCCCGCTCATCGACATGACGGCCGCCGTGATCCGTCGCGCGGCGAGGGGGGAGTCGCCCTTCTCGCCCGACAAGCACCACCTCCATCACCTGTTGCTGCGCCGCGGGCACTCGCACCGCTGGGCGGTGACCGTCCTGTACCTGTGGACCGCCGTGCTGTCCTTCGGGACGGTCTCCGTGGTCTTCCTGCCGCCGTGGCTGTCGGCGGTCGCGATCGTGCTCGGCATCGCGGGAGCCGCGGCCGTGACGCTGTCCCCGCGCTTCGCGCGGTTCTTCTCGCGCCAGTGGCGGCGTGCCGGTCACGCCGTGTTCGCGCTTCAACGGGCGACCCCCGAGGGCAGGAGCGTCCGTGAGGACGATGCCGTGGGCACCCCGACGACGTCCAAGGAGGACGCATGACCCCCGAGGCAGAGGTTTATCGGCGCGCGATGCGCACCACGGTGATCGCGCTCGTCGCGCTCGCGGCGGTGGCCGCGGGCGTGGGTTGGCTGGTGGTGGGTAGCGCCGGCCTGATCGCCGGCGTCGCTGGCGCGGCCGTGGCCGCGCTGGGCGCCATCCCCACCCAGGTCGCGATGCTCGTCTCGCACCGCCAATCGCCCCAGGCGATGGCGGGAATCGTGCTGTTCTCGTGGCTGGGCAAGATGGTGCTCGTGGTGATCGCGCTCGTGGTCCTCGCGGGCATCGACGGCTTCCACAGGCCCATGTTCGGAATCACCGTGGTGGTGGGCCTGATCCTGTCGCTCGGCATCGACATGATGAGCCTGCGCCGGTCGCGCGTGCCGTATGTCGATCCGGGTACTTAGTCCCGGATTCCATAGGTTAGGCTGTCCACCAGTCGCGGGGCGGGGCATCGTCCTGCCCCCCAGCAGATCACAGGAGCTTTCGTGACCAACCTACTGGCAGCGGCCGTCGGCGCAGAGGCCGAGGGCTCGGGCGAGTCTCAGAACTTCTTCCAGTGGCTCTTCAGCTCCGACGGCTTCCACGCGCCGACGATCGGTGAGTTCTTCCCCGAGGCGCTGCTGTGGGAGGGCACCCTCTTCGAGTTCAACCGCATCACGCTGGTTCGCGTGATCGCCGCGGTCGCGCTCATCGTGGTGTTCTGGGTGGTGGCCGCCCGCGCGCGTGTCGTGCCCGGCCGCTTCCAGTCGTTCATCGAGTACGCCCTTGACTTCGTGCGCGTGCAGATCGCCGAGGAGGTGATCGGCAAGGACAAGGCTCGCCCCTACGTCGCGTTCCTCACGACGCTGTTCCTCGCGATCGTCTTCTTCAACATCACCGGCGTGATCCCGTTCCTCAACATCGCGGGAACGTCCGTGATCGGGCTGCCGATCATCATGGCGCTGTGGGTCTACGTGATGTACCTGGGCGTCGGCATCAAGAAGCACGGGCTCGGCGGCTACCTCAAGACGTCGCTGTTCCCCGCGGGCGTGCCGTGGCCGATCTACATCCTGCTCACGCCGATCGAGTTCCTGCAGGTCTTCTTCCTGCGCCCGTTCACTCTCGCGCTGCGACTCACCGCGAACATGATCGCGGGTCACCTGCTGCTCGTCGTCGCCTTCGCCGGCACCCAGTACCTCTTCTTCGAGGCCTCGGGCGCGATCAAGGCCGCGGGTGCGCTGACGTTCCTGGGCGGCTTCGCGTTCACGCTGTTCGAGGTCTTCGTCGCGCTGCTGCAGGCCTACGTCTTCACCATGCTTTCGGCGGTCTATCTCAACATGGCCCTCGAAGAGGAGCACTAACCACTACTCCTGCGGAGGCACGGGCCTCCCGCAGTACCTACGGAAGGAAATATCGTGGAACTGGACATCGCAGGCCTCGCCACCATCGGATACGGCCTCGCCACGCTCGGCCCCGGCATCGGTCTGGGCATCCTGATCGGCAAGACCGTCGAGGGCATGGCGCGCCAGCCCGAGGTTGCCGGCCAGCTGCGCACCACCATGTTCATCGGTGTCGCGTTCGTCGAGGTGCTCGCGCTCCTGGGCTTCGTCGCCGGCTTCGTCTTCTAAACGCGGCTCATGAGCATTCTCACTTCACTCACCCTCGCAGCGGAGGAGGGGAGCAACCAGAATCCGGTCATCCCCGCGCCGTACGACATCCTGTGGTCGTTCGTCATCTTCGTGATCATCGCGGTGGTGTTCACGCGCATCCTCCTGCCGAAGCTGCAGAAGGTGCTCGACGAGCGTGCCGAGCTGATCCAGGGTGGCATCGAGAAGGCGGAGAAGGCTCAGGCCGAGGCCGCCGCAGCACTCGAGGAGTACACGGCGCAGCTGACCGAGGCGCGAGCCGAGGCTGCCCGCATCCGCGAGGACGCGCGCGTCGAGGCTGCTCAGATCCTTGCCGAGTCGCGTCGCCGCGCGGGCAAGGATGCGGAGCGGATCATCGACACCGCGCAGCGCCAGATCGAGGCGGAGCGTCACCAGACGGTGATCGCGCTCCGGGCCGAGGTGGGCGAACTCGCCACCGAGCTCGCGTCCCGCATCGTGGGGGAGTCGCTCGCGGACGATGCGCGTCAGCAGCGCGTGATCGACGCATTCCTCGACGACCTCGAGTCGACGGTCAAGGCGGAGGGCTAAGCACATGCGTGGAACGAGCCAGGAGTCGCGTGACGCGGTGCTGCGCGAGTTCGAGCCCGTGGTGACGGCGGGAGGGGACCAGGGTCTGGTCCTCGCCGAGCAGCTGTTCGCCGCGGTCGAGGCGCTCGACGCCTCCGGCTCGTTGCGCCGTGCGCTCACCGATCCGTCGCGGTCAGGCCACGACAAGGCCGGGCTGGTGCGGGCCGTGTTCTCGTCCTTCGACCCGAGGGTCCAGGACGTGCTGGCGCGGTTCGTGTCCGCGAGGTGGATCACCGTTGAAGACCTCGCGGAAGCGATCGACGACGCGGGCGAGCGCGCGATCTTCGCGTACGCGCAGAGCCAGGGCACGCTCGAGGCGGTGCAGGAGGAGCTGTTCCGCGTGCAGCGTCAGCTGCTCGCGAACCGCGACCTGCTCACCGCCATGAGCAACAGGGCGGCCACCAAGGAGACGCGTCTCGCTCTCCTCGAGGGCGTGCTGGGCGGCAAGCTCCTGCCCACGACCCAGGCGCTCATGGAGCGCGTGGTCGGCACGCCGCGCGGCCGCCGCCTGGTGCCCGCGATCGATGCTCTGCTTGAGTCGGCCGCGGAGCACCGCGACCGCCTGCTCGCGCACGTCACGGCCGCTGTTGAGCTCAGCGCCGCCCAGCGCACGCGCCTCGCCGGCATCCTGTCGGATGCCTACGGCCGCGAGGTCATGATCAACGTCGCCGTGGACCCCCAGGTCCTGGGCGGCATCCGAGTCCAGGTTGGGTCCGAGGTGGTGGACGGCACCGTCCTGTCTCGACTCGACGACGCACGACGACGACTCGTCGGCTAGCGCCGACGCACCAATGCCGCACCGCGGTACTGACAGGAGAGATGGCATGGCAGAGTTGACGATCAGCCCCGACGAGATCCGGGCTGCACTCGACAGCTACGTGAAGTCCTACGAGCCCACGGGCGCCGTGGTCGACGAGGTGGGTCGCGTGACCCTCGCTGGCGATGGCATCGCGCAGGTCGAGGGGCTGCCGGGCTGCATGGCGAACGAGCTGCTGCGCTTCGAGGACGGAACGCTGGGCCTCGCGCTCAACCTCGACGTCCGCGAGATCGGCGTCGTGGTGCTGGGCGAGTTCACGGGTATCGAGGAGGGCCAGCCGGTGCACCGCACGGGCGAAGTTCTCTCGGTCGCCGTCGGTGACGGCTACCTGGGACGCGTCGTGGACCCGCTGGGCACGCCGATCGATGGCCTCGGCGAGATCGAGACCACCGGCCGTCGCGCCCTCGAGCTTCAGGCCCCCGGCGTGATGGCGCGCAAGTCCGTGCACGAGCCGCTGCAGACGGGCCTCAAGGCCATCGACGCGATGATCCCGATCGGCCGCGGCCAGCGCCAGCTCATCATCGGTGACCGCCAGACCGGCAAGACCGCGATCGCGATCGACACGATCATCAATCAGAAGGCGAACTGGGAGACCGGCGACCCCTCGAAGCAGGTGCGCTGCATCTATGTCGCGATCGGTCAGAAGGGCTCGACCATCGCCGCCGTGCGTGGCGCTCTCGAGGAGGCAGGCGCGCTCGAGTACACGACCATCGTCGCTGCTCCCGCGTCCGACCCCGCCGGCTTCAAGTACCTCGCGCCCTACACGGGCTCCGCGATCGGTCAGCACTGGATGTACGACGGCAAGCACGTCCTCATCATCTTCGACGACCTGTCGAAGCAGGCCGAGGCCTACCGTGCGGTGTCGCTGCTGCTGCGTCGCCCGCCGGGCCGCGAGGCGTACCCCGGCGACGTGTTCTACCTGCACAGCCGCCTTCTCGAGCGTTGCGCGAAGCTGTCGGACGAGATGGGCGCCGGCTCGATGACCGGCCTGCCCGTCATCGAGACGAAGGCCAACGACGTCTCGGCCTACATCCCGACCAACGTCATCTCGATCACGGACGGACAGATCTTCCTCCAGTCCGACCTGTTCAACGCCAACCAGCGTCCCGCGATCGACGTCGGCATCTCCGTGTCCCGCGTGGGTGGCTCGGCGCAGGTCAAGGCCATGAAGAAGGTCTCGGGAACGCTCAAGATCGACCTCGCCCAGTACCGCTCGCTCGAGGCCTTCGCGATGTTCGCGTCCGACCTCGACGCGGCGTCCCGCCAGCAGCTCACGCGTGGTGCGCGCCTCATGGAGCTGCTCAAGCAGCCCCAGTACTCGCCGTACCCGGTCGAGGAGCAGGTCGTGTCCATCTGGGCGGGCACCAAGGGCAAGCTCGACAAGATCGCGCTGGGCGACGTGCTGCGCTTCGAGCGCGAGCTGCTCGACCACCTGCGCCGCAACACCTCGATTCTCGATGACATCGCGACCACCGGTCAGCTGTCGGACGAGAACGAGGCCGCGCTGAGCACCCACGTTGACGACTACGTGTCGACGTTCCTCGAGTCCGAGAACACCGCGCTGACGACTCACTCCACGGTCGACGACGGCGAGTCCGTCGCGGTCGAGCAGGAGCAGATCGTCGCGGAGAAGAAGAAGAAGTAGCCGATGGCCGGACAGCAACGCGTCTATCGCCAGAGGATCAAGGCGACCCAGTCGCTCAAGAAGATCTTCCGTGCGATGGAACTCATCGCCGCCTCGCGCATCGGCAAGGCACGCTCGCGCGTCGAGCACGCCATGCCGTACACGAGGGCCATCACGCGTGCCATCAGCGCGGTCGCGGCGCACTCCAGCGTCGAGCACCCGCTGACGAGCAAGCGTGACGACACCGGCCGCGTCGCGATCCTTGTCATCAGCGCCGACCGCGGAATGGCGGGCGCCTACTCGGCGAACGTCATCCGCGAGTCGGAGCGTCTGCGGGGACGTCTCGAGGCGCAGGGCAAGGAGGTCGTGCAGTTTGCGGCCGGCCGCCGTGCGGTCTCGTACTTCGCGTTCCGTCGTCGCGAGCTCGCCGGCTCGTGGGTGGGAGCGTCCGACGCCCCCACGCGCGAGACGGCACGAGAGATCTCGCGCGCGCTCTTTGATCGCTTCGCCGCGTCCAAGGAGGATGGCGGTGTCGACGAGATTCAGATCGTCTTCACCCGCTTCACCTCGATGGTGACGCAGGAGGCCCGCGTCATCCGACTGCTCCCCCTCGAGATCGTCGAGGGCGTGGTCGAGGCCGAGCCGGGCGAGATCGAGCCGCTGTACGACTTCGAGCCGTCCGCGGAGGAGGTGCTCGACGCGCTGCTGCCGCGGTACATCGAGTCGCGCATCTTCGCGAGCCTGCTGCAGTCCGCGGCCTCCGAGCTCGCGAACCGCCAGCGCGCGATGAACACCGCGACCTCGAACGCCGAGGACATCATCCGTAACTACACCCGACTCGCCAATCAGGCGCGTCAGGCAGAGATCACCCAGGAAATCAGCGAGATCGTCTCGGGCGCCGATGCGCTCGCGGCCTCGTGACCGGAAGCGAGAGAGCCATGACCCCCACCGCCAAGACCGCCAAGGCCAAGGCGCCCGTGACGCAGGAGTCGCCGGCCGCGGAGGCGCCGGTTCCCGCCAAGGACGCGCAGGAGCGACCCGTCGTGGGTCGCGTGTCCCGCGTCATCGGCCCGGTTGTTGACATCGAGTTCCCGGCCGACGCTATCCCCGACATCTACAGCGCGCTCAAGGTCGACATCGACCTGTCCGCGCAGGGCGAGGACGAGGGCGTGCTGCATATGACGCTCGAGGTCGCGCAGCACCTCGGCGACAACCTGGTGCGCGCCATCGCGCTCAAGCCCACGGACGGCCTGGTCCGTGGCGCTGAGGTCACCGACACCGGCGCGCCGATCTCGGTGCCGGTGGGTGACGTCACCAAGGGCCACGTGTTCAACGTGACCGGCGACGTCCTCAACGCGGAGCCGGGCGAGGTCATCGAGGTCAACGAGACCTGGCCCATCCACCGCAAGCCCCCCGCCTTCGACCAGCTCGAGTCGAAGACCGCGATGTTCGAGACGGGCATCAAGGTCATCGACCTGCTCACCCCGTACGTGCAGGGTGGAAAGATCGGCCTCTTTGGAGGCGCCGGTGTGGGCAAGACCGTCCTCATCCAGGAGATGATCTACCGCGTCGCCAACAACCACAACGGTGTGTCGGTGTTCGCCGGTGTGGGTGAGCGCACGCGTGAGGGCAACGACCTCATCCAGGAGATGACCGAGTCGGGCGTCATCAAGCAGACCGCCCTTGTCTTTGGTCAGATGGACGAGCCGCCGGGCACGCGTCTGCGTGTGGCGCTGTCCGCGCTGACCATGGCGGAGTACTTCCGTGACGTGCAGAAGCAGGACGTGCTGCTGTTCATCGACAACATCTTCCGCTTCACGCAGGCGGGCTCCGAGGTGTCGACCCTGCTCGGCCGCATGCCGTCCGCGGTGGGCTACCAGCCCAACCTCGCGGACGAGATGGGCCAGCTGCAGGAGCGCATCACGTCGACGCGCGGCCACTCGATCACCTCGCTGCAGGCGATCTACGTGCCCGCCGACGACTACACGGACCCCGCTCCCGCGACGACGTTCGCTCACCTCGACGCCACGACTGAGCTCTCGCGTGAGATCGCGTCGCGCGGCCTCTACCCGGCGGTCGACCCGCTGACGTCGACGTCGCGCATCCTCGACCCGCGCTACGTGGGACGCGACCACTACGACACCGCCAACGCGGTGAAGTCGATCCTCCAGCGCAACAAGGAGCTGCAGGACATCATCGCGATCCTCGGTGTGGACGAGCTCAGCGAAGAGGACAAGATCATCGTCGCCCGCGCGCGCAAGATCCAGCAGTTCCTCTCGCAGAACACCTACATGGCGACCCAGTTCACGGGCGTCGAGGGTTCCACCGTGCCGCTGTCCGAGACCGTCGAGGCGTTCTCGGGGCTCGTCAACGGTGCCTACGACCACATCTCGGAGCAGGCCTTCTTTAACATCGGTGGCCTCGAGGACCTCGAGCGCAACTGGGCCCGCATCCAGAAGGAGATCGGCTGATCATGGCCGGCCCCCTGACTGTCGACGTCGTCGCCCCCGACCAGGTGCTCTGGTCGGGGACGGCGGAGCGTCTCGTGGCCCCGACCGTCGAGGGCGAGATCGGCCTGCTCACCGGCCACGAGCCCGTGCTCTCCGTGCTGAAGTCCGGCGTGGTCCGGGTGCGTGGCGGTGCCGATGGCGACGCCGAGTTCCCCATCGAGAGCGGCTTCCTGTCCTTCGACCACGACGTCGTGACCGTCGTCGTCGAGCCCGTGGAGGACCACCAGGAGACGGCCCCGGCCGAGTCCTGATGCGGGTGGTGATCGCGCGCTGCGCGGCCCGGTACACCGGGCGGCTGTCGGCGCATCTGCCGCTCGCCACGCGCGCCATCATGGTCAAGGCGGATGGCTCGGTGCTGCTGCACTCCGACGGCGGCTCCTACAAGCCGCTCAACTGGATGAGCCCGCCGTGCACGATGCGCGTGGTGGCCGTCTCCGAGGAGGCCGCCGCGCGCGGGGTCGCCGAGGTGTGGGTGGTCCAGCACGACAAGACCGACGACCGTCTTGAGATCGAGCTCCACGACGTGCTCGCGGACACCGAGCACGAGCTGGGCGTCGACCCCGGCCTCATCAAGGACGGGGTCGAGGCGCACCTCCAGGAGCTCCTGGCGGAACAGATTGCGTTGCTCGGAGACGGCCACACGCTCGTGAGGCGCGAGTACATGACCGCGATCGGCCCCGTCGACATCCTCGCGCGGGATCGCTCGGGCGCGGCCGTGGCCGTCGAGATCAAGCGCAGGGGCGAGATCGACGGCGTCGAGCAGCTCACGCGCTACCTTGAGCTGCTCAACCGCGACCCGCTGCTGGCCCCCGTGACGGGCGTGTTCGCGGCGCAGGAGATCAAGCCGCAGGCCAGGGTGCTCGCGGAGGACAGGGGCATCCGCTGCCTGGTGCTCGACTACGAGTCGATGCGCGGCAATGAGGACCTCAGCTCGCGACTGTTCTGACTCGCCCCGCGCCCGACTGTGCCCGCGCGCCCTGCGCCTGGGGAGGTGCTCAGTGCCCGTTTCGGACGATTCCGGGCACTGAGCACCTCACAGCGCGGTTGAGGGGCGGAGAGGTGCGGGAATCGAGGCGGATCGACGCGCAGCAGCGCGGCCGCCCATCGAGGAGGCACGCGCCTCGAATCGTTTCGGCTAGGCTCTCGCCATGACTTTTCCCGACTCCTTCCTGTTCGGAGCTGCCACCGCCGCGTACCAGATTGAGGGCGCGGTGGCCGAGGGCGGCCGCGGCCCATCGATCTGGGACACGTTCACGCACACACCGGGCACGGTCGTGGGCGGCGACAACGGCGATGTCGCATGCGACCACTATCACCGGTGGGAGCGGGACATCGACATGATGGTCGACCTGGGTCTGCAGGCGTATCGCTTCTCGATCGCGTGGCCGCGCGTGCAGCCGACCGGGACGGGGGACTTCAACCCCGAGGGCATCGCGTTCTACCGCGGAATCGTCGACAGGCTGGTGGAGCGCGGCATTCGCCCGCTCGTGACGCTGTACCACTGGGACCTTCCGCAGGCGCTCGAGGACAACGGCGGATGGCTGAGCCGCGACACCGTGGACGCGTTCGTGGTCTACGCGACGCGCATGGCGCGCGAGCTAGGCGACGCTGTCGACGTGTGGGCGACCTTCAACGAGCCGTGGGTGAGCTCGTTCGTGGGCTACGGAGCTGGAGCACACGCGCCGGGCCATGCGAGCGACGAGGAGGGCCTCATCGCGGCCCACCACCTGCTGCTCGCCCACGCGCGGGCGTACCGCGCGATCAAGGCGGAACACCCCGACCTGCAGGTCGGGATCGTCAACAACTCGCACACGCCGCGCCCGTGGGACCCGTCGAACCCCTCGGATCAGGCCGCGTCCGCGCACATCGACGCGCTGGCCAACACCATGTTCCACGAGCCGTTCATCCACGGCACGTACCCCGCGATCCTGCGCCCGAACACCGCGCACCTCACGGACTGGTCCTTCGTGAAGGACGGCGACCTGGAGGAGATGAAGGGCGCCGTCGACTGGTTCGGGGTCAACTTCTACGCCTCTCACGTAGTGCGTCACAACCCGCGGAAGTCGACCGCGGTGTCCGAGGTCGCGACCCTGGCCGACGGGCACAAGGCCGGCGCGAACTCCCCGTGGCCGGGGGACGAGGAGATCGAGTTCATGCCCCCGCCGGGGAAGCGCACGGCGATGGGCTGGAACGTCGATCCGGGCGCGCTGCACGCTCACCTGGTGAAGATCCAGCGGGAGACGGGCAAGCCGCTCTACGTCACCGAGAACGGCGGCGCGTGGGAGGACGTCCTGGACGGTGAGGGTCGTGTGCGCGACGACGAGCGGGTGTCCTACTTCCACGACCACCTCGGCGCGGTGCTCGCCGCGATCGAGGAGGGCGTGGACGTGCGCGGGTACATGGCGTGGAGCCTCATGGACAACTTCGAGTGGGCGCAGGGCTACGCCAAGCGCTTCGGGATCGTGCGGGTCGACTACGACACCCAGGTCCGCACGTGGAAGGACTCCGCGTACTGGTACCGCGAGACGCTGCGCCGCCGCTCCCTGCTGCCGCTCGCAGAGCTCGAGTCCGTCACGGAGACGCCGGCCCGCACGTACTGACCGCGGTCCGCGCGGCTGCCGCGAGGACCGGCCCGGTTTCGGCCCCTGCGTCAGTCCGTAGACTGGGCGCATGCCGTCCGGACGTCGCTCATCCAAGCGCCCGTACGGTCAGCCGCACCCGGAGCTCGACGCGGACCGGCTGCGGACCGGCGGCCCGGCACGCGTCGAGCGTGGGCCGCGCGGCGAGGAGTACCTCGTCGCCGTGCCGCGTCCGAGCGACAAGGCCTACACCTGTCCCGGGTGCTCGCGGGAGATTCCCGGCGACCTGCAGCACGTGGTGGCGTGGCCGTCCGGGGGGCTCTTCGGCGAGGAGGAGGCGGCCTCGCGCCGCAGGCACTGGCACACCGCGTGCTGGGAGACGTTCGGGAGGTCGCGTGGCTGACGAGAGGGACGATGCCGTGGTCGCGGCGGGAGAGGCTGTCGAGTTGCGCTCGATGACGGTCCTGCGGGCCGACCGCGAGAACATTGAGCTGCGCACCGAGGACGGGCTGACTCTCGTGGGCGAGCTTGCGCTGCCGCTTGACGGTCCCGTGACCGCGACGCTCATCACGCTGCACCCCCTGCCCACTCACGGGGGCTTCATGGACTCCCACGTGTTCCGCAAGGCTGCCTGGCGGCTGCCCGCGCTCGCGGGCGTCGCGGTGCTGCGCTTCAACACGCGCGGCACGTCGTCGCCGCGCGGGACGTCCGACGGCGCGTTCGACGAGGGTGTGGGCGAGGCCGCGGACGTGCGCGCCGCCGTCGATTTCGCGGTCGCGCGCGGGCTCCCGAATCGCTGGCTCGTCGGATGGAGCTTCGGCACGGAGCTCGCGCTCATGCACGGCAGTGACCTCGACGTCGCGGGAGCGATCCTGCTCTCGCCGCCGCTCCACCGCGCTCGCGAGGAGCACCTGCGGGCCTGGGCGGCTACCGGTCGCCCCGTCACCGCGCTGGTCCCCGAGTTCGACGACTTCCTGCGCCCCGACGAGGCGCGCGAGCGCTTCGCACCGCTGACCCAACTCGAGCTCGTGGACGTTCCCGAGGCCAAGCACCTGTGGGTCGGGGAGAGGTTCGTGGCACTCGTCCTCGACCAGATCGTCTCGAGGGTCGCCCCCGACCGCGCGCCGCTCCCGCACGCGGTGCCGCCCGACATGGGGGAATGAGATCAGCCGCGACGCGAAGGAGTCCTCCGTGAGCATCGTTCCCGATGGCACGCCCCTTGTCCTGCTCAACGCCTTTCCCGTCGACCGCGCCCAGTGGGAGCCGTTGCTCTCCGCGCTACCCGACGCCCCCGGCGACATCATCACGTTCGACGTGCCTGGCATCGGCGACATGCCACTGCCCGACGAGGAGCCGAGCCTCGACCTCATCGCCGACGCCGCGGTACTCGCGATGCGCGAGGTCACCGGTCACGACAGCGCGGTGTGGGCCGGATGCTCGATGGGGGGTTACGTCGCGATGGCGGTCGCCGAGCGCCATCCCGAGGCCGTCGCGGGGCTGGTCCTGCTGGGCACCAAGTCCACCGCTGACACCGACGACGCGCGCGAGAAGCGCCTGTCGCTCGCCGCTCAGGTGGAGGGCGCTCCCGGGCACCCCGATCCGCGTGGCGTCGCGGAGACGCTCGTGGGTACCAGGGGTGACGCACGTGCCGCGCTCGTCGACGCGGTCGCCGCGAATGTCGCGAGACACGCTGGCGAGGGGATCGCGTGGGGCCAGCGCGCCATGGCGTCCCGACCCGATCGCACCGAGGTCCTGAGGGGCCTCGACGTGCCGGCCGCGGTCGCGGTGGGAGAGCTCGACGCGATCGTGGGAAGGGACGATGCGGCGGTCATGGCGGACGCGCTCGGCGTCACGGCCGCGGTGCTTCCCGGCGTGGGGCACCTGTGCGCGATGGAGGCGCCCGAGGCGGTATCCGCGCTCGTGGAGGAGGTCCTCGCGGTGGCGGCGCGGAGGTAGCCGCCCGCGCTGACACGCGGTGCTCGATCACGGCGGCGTTACCGGTTTGTGAACTTTTCGGTAGGGCCTGGCCTGCCCGCTCGACCCGTGTCACGATGGCGTGTGCGGGAGGCACCTCACCACGAGGGGGGCGTGGGGTGCCTCCCGTTGCCACGCCCGTGCGGCGGACCGGTCAGCGCCAGTCGGAACCCGCATCGAGGCGCTTACGCAGGGCCTCGACGAGCGGCAGCGACTCGCCGTCGCGTGCTCCCCGGCCGAGCTCGAGCGGCGGGTCGGCGGGGGACAGGGTCGCTCCTCGCAGGCGCTCACGCAGGCCAACTGGAGTCGACAGCACGTAGAACAGGCCGTCCGTGCCGACCCCGACCGACCGGTCCCGCTTGAGGTACCACCCCGTCACCTGCGTGCGCACGCGCGACTGCCCGTTGTACGAGCGGGCGGTGAGCACCTCGGCGCGCACTCCCGCGGCCGCCGCGTCGCGCGCGAACTGCGCGATCAGCACCGCCGCCTCCCGCGACTCCGCCTGGCGGCGGCGCTCAAGCGCATCCGCCATCGCCAGCCTGTCGTCGCGGTCGGGTTCGGTCATGCCTCCGGCTGTCCCGTCGCCTCGTGCTCCGCCTGGAGGCGGCTCGCGCGAGCGAGGTTGCCGACGGGGTCCGCCGTGAGCAGGCCGCGGAGGTCGTCGAGGTACGTGGTGATGGACTCGCGCTGGCGGTTGAGCTCGTCGACCTCGCGGGCGGCCATCGTCCGCTCGCGCTCGGCGTCGCTCACGGCCTCCGAGATGATCGCCTCGGCGTGCTCGCGCGCGTCCGACACGATCTCGTCCGCGTTGTTGCGCGCGTTCGTGAGCAGCGTCTGCGAGTGCGCCTCGGCCTCGCGGCGTACGTTCTCGGCGCGCTCGAGGGTCATGCTGAGGCGCTCCTCCGCCTCCGCGGTACGGCGCTTCGCGTCGTCGACCATGGCCGCGGTCTCCGCCTTCGCCTCCTCGTGGCGGCGGGTGAGCTCGCGCTCTGACTGGTCGCGCTTGGTGACGATCTCGAGCTCGAGGTCCTCGCGCGTGCGGCGGGCGTCCTCGTGCGCGGCCTCGGCCTCGGCGGCGGCCTCCTCACGCAGGCGGGTCGACTCGACCGTCGCGGTCTCGAGCAGTCGCTGTGCCTCGGCCTGAGCGTTTGCGATCGCGTCCTTCGCATCGCGCTCGGAGGTTGCGCGCAGCGCCGAAGCCTGCTGCTGTGCCTTCGCCAGCACCGACTCTGCCTCGCGCGTGAGCCGCGCCACCTCGGCGTCGGTCGTCGAGCGGAGCTCGGCGATCTCGGCGTTGACTGCGCCGCGCAGGTCCGCGGTCTCGGACTCGGCGGACTGGCGGAGGTGGAGCGCCTCGGTGGTGGCGGTCGCCTTGAGGGCTCCCGCCTCCTCCTCCGCCGCACGGCGGAGCTCGGCGGCCTGACGGCGCGCCTCCTTGTGATGCGCGTCGGCCTCGGCGCGCTGGGCCTCGGTCTCGGCCGTCACCTGCGCGCGCAGCGCGGCGAGTTCGGCGGCGACCTCGTCCCTGAGCTGCGTGACCTCTTCGTCGGCCGCGTCGCGCACGTGTGCCGCGTAGGAGTCGGCATCGCGGCGCTGCTGTGCGGCGTAGGCGTCCGCGTCGCGGCGCTGCTGCGCGGCGTACGCGTCGGCGGAACGGTGCTGTTCGGCCGCGTAGACCTCGGCAGCCTGACGCTCGCGGACGGCGTACGAGTCCGCCTCGCGGCGCGTCTCGGCGCCGTAGGAGTCGGCCTCGCGGCGGGTGTCGGTGTCGTAGGCCTCCGTCGCCTGACGCTGCGCCGCGACCCAGGCCTCCATCGACTGACGCTGCGCGGTCGTGTCCGCCTCGGCGGCCTGGCGCAATGCGGTCGTCTCCGCCTCGGCGGCCTGGCGCAGAGCTGCCGTCTCCGCCTCGGCGGCCTGGCGCAGTGCTGCCGTCTCCGTCGCTGCCGCCTGCCGCAGCGCGGCCACCTCGGACTCCGCCTCCTGGCGGTGGTCGGCGGCCCACGCGGTGGCCTCCTGACGCGCCTGCGTGACCCACGCATCGGTCTCCTGACGGAGCTGAGCGGCCCAGCCTTCTGTCTCCTGGCGGCGCGCCGTGACCTCGGCCTCGACGTCCCGCCGCTCGGTGAAGGCCCAGGTCTCCGTCTCCTGGCGCAGGTGAGCGACCCATGCCTCGGTCTCCTGGCGCAGCTGTGCGGCGTAGGCCTCGGCGCTCTCGCGCAGCTCAGTCGACTCGGCGTGCGACGCCGCCTTGAGCTGCGTGGCGTCGCGCTCGGCGGCGGCGCGCAGGTCGGCGATCTCCTGCTCGGCCGCGTGGCGCAGCTGCGCGGTCTCTTCCTCGGCGGCGTGGCGCAGGTCCGCGGCGTAGGCGTCGGCCTCGCGACGCTGCTGACCCGTCTCGCGATCGGCGAGGGTCCTCATCTGGGCCGCCTCGTCGGCGGCGCGACGCGTGACCTCGGCGGCGGCGGCGTCCGCGGCCTCGCGCGTCTCCTGCGCCTCTTCGCCGGCAAGCGCGAGAGCGGCGGCGGCGTCGTTGCGCATCGTGGCCGCATCGCTCTCGGCGGAGATGCGCATGTCGGAGGCCTCCGCCTCGGCGACGGCGCGCGCGTTGGCGGCCTCCCTCTCGGCCTCGGCGCGGAGCTGGGCGGCAGCGGACTCGGCCGCCTTGCGCGTCGCGGCGGCCTCCTCACGCGACTCGGCGACCACGCGCGCGGCGTCGGACTTCAGGCGCTCGGTCTCGATGCGGGTCGCCTCGGCGAGCTCGTCGGCCTCGGCGTGAGCGGCGGCGAGGAAGCTCGCGGCCTCATCGCGAAGGCGGTTCGACTCCTGGTGCGCGTGCGCGAGCTTCTGCTCGGCGTCGGCGCGGGCGGCATCGACCAGGTCCGCGGCCTCGCGCTGGCTCGTCACGCGCAGCTCGGTGGTCTCGCGCTCGACTCCCGCGCGCAGGGTGTGGGCCTCGCGCTCGCCGGTGGCGCGCAGCTCGGCGGCCTCGGCCTCCGCGGCCGACCGCACCCGCTCCGCCTCGCGCTGGGCGCGTTCGAGCGCCTCGCCCGCCTGGCGTTCGGCGGCCTCGCGCATCCCCGCGGCGGCGTGCTCGGCCTGGGTCTTGATCTCGTCGGCCTCGCGCCTGCTCTGCGCAAGGATCTCGGCCACCTCGTTGTCCGCGCGTGCGCGGAGCTGCTGCGCGGCCACATTCGCCCGAGCGACGGTGTCTTGAGCGTGCGTCGTGGCCCTCGCGATGACATCGGATGACTGCTCCTCGGCGGAGCGGAGGAGTTGCTCGACGCGCGCGCCGAGGCCCTTATACGTGGGCTGCTCGGACTCCCGCAGCGCCTTCTGCGCCTCGTCGAGCGACGATCGAGCCTGCTGTGCCTCTCGCCGCGCCTCCTCAGCCGCGGCGGCCTGCTCGCGCGCCGCGTCCTCGAGCCGGGCGATGTGGGCGGCGACCGCCTCGCGGTCGTAGCCGCGCATCGCGAGCGGGAACGGCAGGATCTCTTCGGGCATGGCTCTCCTCGTCGCGACGCCCACGGCCGCGGGTCGTGCGCTCGTCCCCCAGGGTAATGCTCGTGCGGTGCGTGGAACAAAGTTGGCGTCAGCCGCGTTCGGTGCATGTCTCGTAGAGTGAAAGGCGAGACGATCGGAGAACCACGTGACTTTGCGCACCACCGCGCTCATTGCAGGCGCGCTCGGGCTGCTGTTGCTCATCGGCGGTCTCATCGCCGACGCCATGCGCCCCGAAGCCGTCGGCACCCCGCGCGCGAGCCTGGAGACTGCCGTCCTCGTGATCGGCCCCGACCTCGTGGAGACCGTGGCGGACGGCTCGGTCACGATTGCGGGGACGGATGACATCGCTGCGTACGCGGGCCGTGCCGAGGACGTCGAGCTCTGGGCAGCGACCCGCGACGTCACCGCCGTGACGGGCATCGTGACCTGGGAGGATCTCACGGTCGAGCCGTTCGTGACCGAGGCGCCCGCCGTCGACCCGTCGGCCTCGCCCTCGGCCTCGCCGAGCGTGTCCGCAAGTGCCTCGGCCTCGCCGGAGCCCAGCCCCTCCGCGAGCCCTTCCGCATCGCCCTCCTCGTCGCCCTCAGCCTCGGCGTCGCCCACGCCCGAGCCCGCACTCGCGGACATCTGGCGCGACTCGTGGACCGGCTCGTCGACCCTGACGCTCGCCGCGAGCGAGATCCCCGACGGGCTCGTCCTGGTCGTCGAGTCGGTCGACGGCGAACCGCTGGAGAGCGTGGAGTTCAGCATCGAGCGCGTCGTCAACGACGGCTGGGTGGGCCCGCTCAAGTGGTGGGGCGGGGTGCTCGCCTTCTTCGGACTCGTCGCCCTGGTGTCGCTCGTGATCGACATGCGCACCGCGGGATCGAAGGTCGAGTCCTCGGTCGCCGCACGCCGCCCGTCGGAGCCCGCCGTACCGGGCGGCCGCCGCGAGCGTCGCGAGGCGGCGACCGCGACCAACGGCATTCCCGTGGTTGCCGCGCCCGCCGAGGACTGGACCGGTGAGGTCCCCGTGGTCCCGTCGCCACGGGCGGACGATGCCGCGGCAGACGCCGCGCGCGCCGCACGTGAGCAGGGCGAGGGTCAAGGCAACGACGACAAGGAGGACCGCGCATGAGAAGGTCAGCCCTTGCGGCGACCGTGGCGGTCGCGTCGCTCGCCGTGCTTGGCGGGTGCACCCCACCGGTGCCCGATGTCGTGACTGCCCCTGCCGTGCAGGAGCCCGCCGCCATCACCCAGACCCAGGTGGACCGCATCGTCCCCGCGACCTTTGCCGAACTCGCGGCCGCGGACGAGGCGCTCGACGCGTCACTGTTGACCGCGAGGGTCGCCGACCCCGCGGCGACCATTCGCGGCGTGCAGTACGCGCTGAGCGAGGCGGGCGATGAGGGCGCCGTGACCGAGCTGCCCGGGACGATGCAGGCCGTGTACGTGAGCGCGGAGGGCGTGTTCCCGCGCATCATGGTCGGCGTCTCCGAGGCCGCCGAGGACTCCACGCCCGTGGTGCTCATGTGGGTGCAGGAGGACATCGACGCGGACTACGCGCTCGTGAACTGGGCGCACATGATTCCGGGGGCATCGCTGCCCGCGATGCCAGGCACCGCGACGGGATCGAATCAGCTCCCGCTCGACACCGACACCCTTGCGGTCACGCCCGAGCAGGCGGTCAACGACTACGTGACGCTGCTCACCGAGGGCTCCGGAAGCGATGTCGCCGAGTCCTTCGAGGCCGACACGTACCGCGAGCGGCTCTTCGAGGCACGCAAGGCGCTCGACGCCGCGGCGAAGAAGGGCGACGGCGGCTTCAAGGACACGATCGAGGCGCGCCTCGACGACACGTTCGCCATGGCCACGGCTGACGGCGGCGCGCTGGTGTTCGCGCCGCTGAGCATCACGTCGCGGCTCGCCGTCAAGAACGGCGCCACGGTGTCGATCTCCGCCGCGGACAAGGCCCTGGTGGAGGGTGACCTCAAGGCGGCCGTGACGCATACCTATAGCGACTTCGTCGTCATTCACATCCCGGCCGATCCCGAGGCTAAGCCCGCCGTGGTGGCCGCCGACCACCACCTGGTCCGCGTCCAGGCCAAGTAGCCCCTGCTCAAGGAGACCCATGACTGACCCCACCGGCCCGCTGCGCGGCGCCGTCGACCTTGCCGCGCTCGCCGCGCGCTCGCGCCGCGCCGAGTCCGGACTCGCCACGATCGACGAGGCCCAGTTTCAGGACCTCGCGCAGCGTTCACTCGAGACGCCGGTCGTCATCGCCTTCATTGCCGCGGCCTCCCCGCAGAGCGAGGAGATCGCGAAGGCGCTGGCGGAGGATGCCGGGCGGGTGGGCGTGACGTTTGCCGCGTGTGACGTCGACGCCCAGCCGGTGATCGCCCAGGCCCTGCAGGTGAGGTCCGTGCCCGCGGCCGTCGCGCTCATCGGCGGCAGGCCTGCGCCGCTGTTCCAGGGCGCCGCGACGCGTGAGCAGATCACGGATCTCATCGCGCAGGTGGTGCAGGCGGCGCAGCAGATGGGAGCGGCGGCGGGCGTGAGCGCGCCCGAGCCGCCCGCCGAGCCGGCGGTGCCTCCGCTCCACCAGGAGGCCTACGACGCGATCGAGCGCGGCGACCTCGAGGGGGCCGAGGCGGTCTACGACCGCGCGCTCCGCGACAACCCCAAGGACGGCGAGGCGCGCAGTGGTCGTGCCCAGGTGCGGCTGATGGCCCGGTCGCGGCTCGCGGACCTGGCGGCGGTGCGCGCCGCGGCGGCCGAGCGACCGGACGACGTCGACGCGCAGCTCGCTGTCGCGGATCTGGACGTGATCGGCGGTCAGCTCGACGACGCCTTCGGTCGACTCATCGACCTGGTGCGGGCCTCCGCGGGCGACGAACGCGAGCGCGTCAGGGCACGACTGCTCGAGCTGTTCGACGTGGTCGACCCCGCCGACCCTCGCGTGCTCAGGGCGCGCCAGGCGCTCGCCTCCGCGTTGTACTAGCAGTCTCCACTCGCTCTCCTGCGGCTCCGCCACACCGCGCTGTTCTGCGGCTCCGCCACACCGCGCTGTCCTGCGGCTCCGCCACACCGCGCTGTTCTGCGGCTCCGCCACACCGCGCTGTCCTGCGGCTCCGCCACACCGCGCTGTTCTGCGGCTCCGCCACACAAGCCGCCCCGGCATCGGCCCTCAGCAGGTTCCGCGGGCGCGACACGCCGGCGACACGCCGGGACCTGTGTGGCGGAGCCGCGAAAACGTGTGGCGCAGCCGATACGGGCGGTCAAGGGTTTGCAGTCTGGCCGCCGTGCACTCTTGCGGCTGCGCCACACAACCCACCCCGGCATCGTCCCTCTGCGGCCTTTGCGGGCGCGACTCGCCGGCGACACGCCGGGACCTGTGTGGCGGAGCCGCGAAAACGTGTGGCGGAGCCGACAGGACGGGCGCAGCAGCAGTGGTACAGCGCCGTACGGGCCCTCTTAACCCCGGGGACGCCTGAGGATGACCGCGCCGAGCGGGGGCACGCGCAGCTGCGCGACCGCGGGGAAGCCGTGCCGCTCGCGCGCGACGGCCTCGACGCGGCCCAGATTGCCCACGCCGGAGCCGCCGTAGGCCTCGGCGTCGGTGTTGAACACCTCGTCCCACGCCCCGGGGTGGGGCAGGGGGAGCGTGTAGTTCTCGTGGGGCACGCCGGCGAAGTTCACCACGACAGCGACCTGTTCGCCCGACTCGTCGCCGCGCAGGAACGCGAGCACATTGTGCTTGGCGTCGTCGGCCTCGATCCATCGGAAGCCGCCGGGATCCGAGTCGCGCTCGAACAGCGGGGGAGTGTCGCGGTAGAGGCGGTTGAGATCGCCCACCATCCGTCGCACGCCCTCGTGAAGGCGGTCCTCGAGGTGCCACCAGTCGAGCGAGCGCCCCTCGGACCACTCCGCATACTGGCCGAACTCGCAGCCCATGAACAGCAGCTGCTTGCCCGGATGCGTCCACTGGTAGGCGAGCAGCGCGCGCAGGCCGGCCATCTTCTGCCAGTGATCTCCGGGCATCCTGTCGACGAGCGAGCCCTTGCCGTGCACGACCTCGTCGTGCGACAGCGGCAGCATGAAGTGCTCCGAGAACGCGTACATGAGCGAGAAGGTCACCGTGTGGTGGTGATACGAGCGATGCACGGGCTCCTCGCCCATGTAGCGCAGCGTGTCGTTCATCCAGCCCATGTTCCACTTGAGCCCGAACCCGAGGCCCCCCTGGTTGGTGGCCGCGGTGACGCCGGGCCAGGCCGTGGACTCCTCGGCGATCATGACGATGCCCGGCGCGTTGCGGTACGCCGTCGCGTTGGTCTCTTGCAGGAAGGCGATCGCATCGAGGTTCTCGCGGCCGCCGTGGACGTTGGGTCGCCACTGACCCGCCTCGCGCGAGTAGTCGAGGTAGAGCATCGAGGCCACCGCGTCGACCCGGAGACCGTCCGCGTGGAACTCGTGCAGCCAGTACACCGCGTTCGCGACCAGGAAGTTGCGCACCTCGGCGCGCCCGAAGTCGAAGATGAACGTGCCCCAGTCGGGCTGCTCGCCCCGGAGCGGGTCGGGGTGCTCGTACAGCGGCGTGCCGTCGAAGCGCCCGAGCGCCCACTCGTCCTTGGGGAAGTGGCCGGGCACCCAGTCGAGAATCACGCCCACGCCCGCCTGGTGGAGGGTGTCGATTAGGTAGCGCAACTCATCGGGGGAGCCGAATCGCGACGTCGGGGCGTAGTAGCCCGACACCTGGTAGCCCCACGAGCCGCCGAAGGGGTGCTCCATCACGGGCAGGAATTCGACGTGCGTGAATCCGAGCTCGGTGACGTAGGCCGTGAGCTGGTCCGCGAGCTCGACGTACCCGAGACCCTGGCGCCACGAGCCCAGGTGCACCTCGTACACGCTCATCGCGCTGCGGTGGGGCTGCGTGCCCGCGCGGCTCTCGAGCCACTGAGCGTCGCCCCAGGTGTAGGTCGACTCCTCGACCACCGATGCGGTGGCCGGCGGGATCTCGGTGCGCCGGGCCATGGGGTCGGCCTTCTGGCGCCAGTGGCCGTTCTTGTCGAGGATCTCGAACTTGTATGCGGTGCCCGACTCGATCCCGGGAATGAACAGTTCCCAGATGCCCGAGGACCCGAGCGTGCGCATCGCGTGCGCCGCGCCCTGCCAGTGGTTGAACTCGCCCACGACGCGCACGGCGCGCGCGTTCGGTGCCCACACCGCGAAGTCGGTGCCCACGACGTCGCCCAAGACCGAGTCGAGGCGGCGCACGTTCGCGCCGAGCGCCTCCCACAGTCGCTCGTGACGACCCTCGCGGATGAGGTGGAGGTCCAGCTCGCCCAGCAGCGGCAGGAAGCGGTACGGGTCGTCCGCGACCGACGCGACGCCGTCGTAGGTCGCGTGCACCCGGTAGTCGGGCACCTCGGTGCCCGGAAGGTCGGCGACCCAGATCCCCTGGTGCTCGTGCTCGGCGGGGAAGCGCCCCCCGAGCGTCTCGATCTCGACCGACTCGGCGAGAGGCCGCAGCACGCGGATCGTCACGCCATCTGCGTGGGGGTGGGGTCCCAACACGGTGTGTGGATCGTGGTGCATGCCTCGCGCGATGTCCTCGAGGACCGCCTGATCAAGCCTCTTGGGCATGGGTCACCACCTGTCTGTGGGTCGTAGATGCGTGGACGTCATGTGTGCCTCACCACGGCAACGTGGCTGAGGGAGACCGCGGGATCCAGACGGACAAAGAAGTCCTTGCCCCACGTGTACGTCGCGCCGCCCACGAGGTCATCGACCGTGAGCCGGGCATCGTCCTCGATCCCCACCGCGGCGAGGTCGAGCGACACGACCCCCGACTGCACGTGATGGGGGTCGAAGCTCACGATGACGATCACGGTGTCCGACGTGCCCGTGGGCGACTCGGCGGCGGGCACGTGACGCGTGAAGCACAGCAGCTGGGGATTGGTCGTCGGGTGCACGCGGAGCCCACGCAGCCTGCGCAGCGCGACGTGATCGCGGCGCGCCTGGTTGAGCGTGCGCAGCAGCGTCGCGATCCCGTACCGGTCCGCGTCCGCCCAGTCGCGCGGCTTGAACTCGTACTTCTCGTTGTCGATCTGCTCCTCGACGCCCGGCCGCGGCACGTTCTCGACGAACTCGTAGCCGGTGTAGATGCCGTAGGAGGGCGCGCCGGTCGCGGCGAGGACCGCGCGCATGCGGAAGATCGCGGGCCCGCCGTGCTGCATGTCGGGGGTGAGGATGTCGTGAGTCGTCGGCCAGAAGTTGGGGCGCATGTAGAACGACGCGTCGCCCGACACCTCCTCGAGGTACTCGCCCATCTCCTCGGCGTTCTGGCGCCACGTGAAGTACGTGTAGCTCTGGTGGAAGCCGATCTTCGCGAGGGTGTGCATCATCGCCGGCCGCGTGAAGGCCTCGGACAGGAAGATGACCTCCGGGTGGGCCTCCGCGATCTCCCTGAGGAGGCGTTCCCAGAAGGTCAGCGGCTTGGTGTGCGGATTGTCGACCCGGAACAGGGTGACGCCGGCCTGGATCCACACCTCGAGCATGTCGCGGATCGCGTGATAGATGCCCTCGGGGTCGTTGTCGAAGTTGAGGGGGTAGATGTCCTGGTACTTCTTCGGGGGATTCTCGGCGTAGGCAATGGTGCCGTCGAGTCGCGTGGTGAACCATTCGGGGTGCTCGGTGACCCAGGGGTGGTCCGGCGAGCACTGCAGCGCGACGTCCAGCGCAACCTCGAGGCCCACCTCCCTGGCCCGCTTCACGAAGGCCTTGAACGAGCGCATCGTCCCCAATTCGGGGTGCAGGGCGTCGTGGCCGCCCTCGGCCGCGCCGATCGCATACGGGCTGCCGGGATCGCCTGGCTCGGCCTTGAGCGAATTGTTGCGGCCCTTGCGGTGCGTCGCCCCGATCGGGTGGATGGGCGTGAGGTAGACGACGTCGAAGCCCATGTCCGCGATCCCGGGGAGTCGCTTCGCCGCGGTCGCGAAGGTGCCCGAGGTCCACTCGCCGGTGCGCTTGTTCTGCTTCGCGCCCTCCGACCGGGGGAAGATCTCGTACCACGCCGAGACCAGGGCCTTCTCGCGCTGGATGAGGAGCGGATACTCGCGCGAGGTGGTCACCCAGTCGCGCAGGGGGGCGGCGGTGAGGACAGCCTTGAGCTCGGGGGACGATGCGGGGGCCAGGCGGGCCTCCGGCGCGAGGCGGCCGTCCGTGAGGGCCGCGATGGCCTGCTCGAGCAGCGCCTGCTTGGCCGGCGCGCGGCGCACCTCCGTGAGTGCGCGCGTGAGAATCGCGACGCCCTCGTCGAGCATGAGCTGGACGTCGACCCCCGCGTGGATCTTGACCTCCGCGGCGTGCAGCCACGTCGCGACGGGGTCGGACCATGCCTCGACGCGGAAGTGGTGGAGCCCCTCGTGGCGCGGGATGAAGGCCGCGCGGTAGAGGCTGGTGCCCCAGTCGTGCAGGGGCATGGGGAGCCGCTCGCGTCGCCCGTCGGGCCGGGTGACGACCACGGTCGCGCCCTCGGCATCGTGGCCCTCGCGGAAGATGGTCGCCGTGATGGGGACCGCCTCTCCCACGACGGCCCGCGCGGGCCATCGTCCCTCCTCAAGCGAAGGCTGGACCCCCACGATGGGGATGCGACCGACAGACGTCTCTGGGGATCGGGCCATGGTCCGAACCTACTCGGATTGCACGCGCTTGTGTACCAAGGGGAGCGCGAGGCGCTCGAGGCGGTCGGTTCGTGCCGCGCACACGGCGGTGTCACGCACGCGAAGGTCACATTTTGCTGACGATGTCGCGTTCCTCAACGGACTCGGGGTACTGTGGTCCGCAGGAGATGTAACCGCTTGCATCCAAAGGGGGTTGTGTGCGGTCACAGTTCTATAACGGAGCGTCACAAAGCGGTAACGGGGTCCTTCTCGATTTGCCGCGGCGTGTTTCTGCGATGTAGAACTGTGAACGGTCCCAGTAGGGGCGGCCGAAGAGGTCCGCCACAAGGCGGCTGCCCGTGGGTAGCCCAAAGGAGTGTCATGACGGCAGCAGCGAGTTGGCCCCGCATCGAGGGCCTCGCCTACGGCGGGGACTACAACCCCGAGCAGTGGTCGCGCGCGACGTGGGATGAGGACGTGCTCCTCATGCGCGAGGCTGGCGTCAACCTGGTCTCCGTCGGCATCTTCTCCTGGGCGCTCCTCGAGCCCAAGGAGGGCCTCTACGACTTCGCGTGGATGGACGAGCTCCTCGACCTGCTGCACGCCAATGGCATCGCGGTCGACCTGGGCACGCCGAGCGTGTCGCCCCCGGCGTGGTTCTTCCACGCGTACCCCGAGTCGCGCGTGGTCACCAAGGACGGCACTGTCATGGGGTTCGGCTCGCGCGGCATGGCCTCGCACGCCTCGCCCGAGTACCGCGAGGCGATCGCCCGCATGGCGGGCGAGCTCGCTCGCCGGTATGGCAACCACCCCGCCGTCGTGATGTGGCACGTCCACAACGAGTACGGCGTGCCGGTGGGCGAGGACTTCTCGCCGCGTGCCGTCGCGTCATGGCGCGGCTGGCTGCAGCGCCGCTACAGCACGCTCGAGGCACTCAACTCGGCGTGGGGCACGGCCTTCTGGGGCCAGCACTACGACGACTGGGAGCACGTGGTCGCGCCCGCCGCCACCCCCACCACCGTCAACCCGGCCATGAAGCTCGACTGGGCACGCTTCACCGACGATCAGCTCCGTGAGTGCTTCGTGATCGAGCGTGACGCGATTCGCGAGCACGCCTCGCAGCCCGTCACCACCAACTTCATGGCGCACCAGTCGTGGAACGTCGACCTGTGGAAGTGGGCGCAGCTCGTGGACGTGGTGTCGGACGACCACTACCTCTGGGCGCCAGACCCCGACGCTCACGTGTTGTTGTCGCTCGCCGCGGACCTCACGCGCTCGGTCGCGGGAGGCAAGCCGTGGATCCTCATGGAGCACTCGACCTCGGCCGTCAACTGGCAGGGGCACAACGTCGCCAAGCGCGCGGGTGAGATGCGTCGCAACTCGCTCACGCACCTCGCGCGCGGTGCGGATGCCGTGATGTTCTTCCAGTGGCGCGCCTCGCGCTCCGGCGCGGAGAAGTTCCACTCCGCGATGATTCCCCACGCCGGCACGAACTCGCGCCTGTGGCGCGAGGTCGTCGAGCTCGGCGGCCACCTCAAGGACGCCGCCGAGGTGCGCGGCTCCGTCGTCAGGGCGGACGTCGCGGTCCTCTACGACTGGGAGTCGCTGTGGGCCCAGGACCTCGAGTGGCGGCCGTCGGACGACGTCCAGTTCCGTGAGCGGATGCGCGCCTACTACGAGGGACTGTGGCGCGACGGCGTGACCGTCGACTTCGCCCACCCCACGCACGACCTGTCGCGCTACAAGCTCGTCGTGGCACCCGCCTCGTACCTGCTCACCGCCGAGGCGGCGGCGAACCTCACGGCCTACGTCGCCGGCGGTGGCACGCTGCTGGTGAACTTCTTCTCCGGGATCGTGGATGAGCACGATGCCGTCCACGCCGGCGGCTTCGGGGCCCCCCTCAAGGACGCGCTGGGCGTGACCGTCGAGGAGTTCCTGCCGATGCGCCCCGGCGACACCGCCGCCGTGCGCTTCACCGACGGCCACGCGCGCGAGGTGCCGGCCGACGTGTGGCAGGAGGACCTGATCCTCGCCGGAGCCGAGGTGAAGGCCGAGTACGTGTCCGGCCCCGCCGCGGGCAAGCCCGCGATCACGCGTCACACTCACGGCCAGGGCGTGGGGTGGTACGTGAGCACCCGGCTCGACGTGGCCGGCCTGCGCTCCGTCCTCGAGGCGGTCTACGCCGATGCGGGCGTCTCGCCCGTTGCGCGTCCCGACACGCTCGAGGTTGTCACGCGCCACGGCGCACACCACGACTTCGTTGTCGCCATCAACCACGGCGACGACGCAGCTCGGTATCCGGTGGCAGGGCTCGACCTGCTCACCGGGGACGAGACCAATGGCGAGCTCGAGGTGCAGGGAGGCGGCGTCGCCGTCGTCCGCACCGCGCGCGACACCGGCGGTGACGGGGGCTGATCCCAGGGGAGAAGCCGGGCTGCGCCGGCATCCCTCCCAGCCCCTCCCATTCAACTGAAGACCTGGTCAGCCCGGCAGGGTGACCGAATCGGAAGTAACCTGTCGCAGAGACGCGATCTCACCAGAGGCGCGCAATGTGGCCCCACTCTGGAAGGAAATTCCCATGCGCAAGAAGATCGGCATGGCCGCCGCTCTGGCGACCTCGGTCGCACTGCTCGCCGCCTGCTCCTCGGGCGGCACCACCGACCCGACCCCCGAGCCCTCGGCGAGCGAGTCCACCCCGGCAATTGCCGGCGGCGAGCTCACCATCTGGGTCGACGAGAACCGCGAGCCCGCGGTCGCCGCGGCGGCCGAGACCTTCGAGGCCGAGACCGGCTCGACCGTCACGCTCGTCCAGAAGAACTTCGAGGACATCCGCGCTGACTTCCTCGCTCAGGTCCCGACCGGCGAGGGCCCGGACATCACCATTGGTGCCCACGACTGGCTGGGCGCGCTCATCGAGGGCGGTGTCGTCAACACCGTCGACCTCGGCGCCACCGCCGGCTCGTTCGCCCAGGTGGGCCTCGACGCCATGAGCTACGAGGGCCAGCTGTACGGCATGCCCTACGCGCTCGAGGCGATCGCTCTCATCCAGAACGTCGACCTCGTGGGCGAGGAGGCCCCGACGTCGTGGGACGACATGATCCAGCGCGGCATCGACTCCGGTGCCGAGCGTGCATTCTGCATCACCACCAACGGCGAGACCGGTGACGGCTACTTCATGTACCCGTTCCAGACCTCGTTCGGTGCCCCCGTGTTCGTTCAGGACGGCGGCTCCTACACGTCCGAGGTCGGCATGGGTGGCGACGCCGGTACCGCGTTCGCGACCTGGCTTGCCGAGAACGGCGAGGCCGGCGCTGGCCACATCTCGACCACGATCGACTACGCGATCAACAACGAGCTCTTCAACTCGGGCGAGTGCGCGTACACCGTCCAGGGTCCGTGGGCGCTCGGCGATTTCCCCGACGTCAACTTCAAGGTCAACCCGGTCCCGCCGGCCGGTGACCAGGCCGCTGCCCCGTTCGTGGGTGTCCAGGGCTTCTACGTCTCCTCGCAGTCGGCCAACGCGCTGCTCGCGAACGAGTTCCTGACCAACTACGTCGCGACCCCCGAGGCGATGCAGGCCCTCTACGACGCCGACCCGCGTCTGCCCGCGTTCGAGGGTGTGGACACCGCGTCCGCGCCGTTCCCTGACGCGATCGAGGGCTTCCAGGCCTCGGCCGACCAGGGTGTCCCGATGCCCAACATCCCCCAGATGGGTTCGGTGTGGGACTTCTGGAACGCGGCTCAGTCCGCCATCATCAAGGGCGCCGACCCCGCGGCGACCTGGACCAAGATGGTTGACGACCTGTCGGCTTCGCTCGCCGGCTAATTCCTGACCGCCGTGGGGCGGGGCACCTCGTGTCTCGCCCCACGGCATCGGCGCCTCACGCGCCATTTCGACTGTCGAGACTCTGAGGAGAGACAATGACCACCGGTCAGGATGCGTCGCCGGAGACGGTGAAGCCCAAGCCCCCGCGGGAGTCGTACGCCCGCCAGATCCAGGGCATGGGTTGGGGCTTCCTCGTGAAGCTCCTGCTCATGATGCTCGTCAACGCCCTCGGGCTGTCGGTCATCCTGTCGGCGTGGAACGCCGAGGCCTGGGGAATCCTGACCGCGTCCGTGGTCCTGCTGATCGCGGCCGACGTCGTGTACTTCTCGAAGCGGATGCTGCCGCTCAAGTACATCTACCCCGGCCTCGTCTTCCTCCTCATCTTCCAGGTGTTCACGATGGCCTACACGGCCTACGTCGCGAGCACCAACTACGGCGCGGGCCACAACGTCTCGAAGGAGCAGGCCGTCGAGTCCGCGCTCATTCAGGACGAGCGCCAGGTGGCCGACTCGCCGATCTACCCGCTCGCCGTGGTTCGCGGCGACGGAGGTCTTGGCTTCGCCGTGGGTGTCGACGGCGAGGTCCAGGTGGGCACCGCCGAGCAGCCGCTCGAGGTGGTCGACGGCGCCGCCCTCGACGACTCGGGCCGCCCCACCGAGGTTCCCGGCTGGGAGGTTGTGCCTCGCGCCGAGCTCCTCAGCGACCAGGAGCTCGCTCAGGAGGTCACGTCGCTGCGCGTGCCGGTGTCGGACGATGCCGACGAGGGCTCCCTGCGCACCCGCGAGGGGTCGACCGCGTCGATCTACCGTTCGTCGCTCGTCTGGGACGAGGGCGCGGGCACGCTGACCAACACCGAGACCGGCGTGGTGTACACCGCCGACGAGTTCGGCACCTTCCGCGGTGACGACGGCTCGTCGCTGCCGGTGGGCTTCTACGTCAACGTCGGCTTCGACAACTTCGTCAAGGCCGTCACCGACCCCGACTACGCCGGCCCGCTGCTCAAGGTCACGGCGTGGACGTTCTCCTTCGCCATCCTCACGGTGATCTCGAGCTTCCTGCTCGGCCTCCTGTTCGCGCTGATCTTCAACGACGACCGCATCAAGGGCAAGAAGGTCCTGAGGACGCTGTTCATCCTCCCGTACGCCTTCCCGGCCTTCCTCTCCGCGCTGTTGTGGCGAGGCATGCTCAACTCCGAGTTCGGCATCATCAACGACTGGTTCTTCTTCGGGGCCAACATCAACTGGCTGGGTGACCCGTGGCTCGCCAAGTTCTCGATCCTGTTCGTGAACCTGTGGCTCAGCTACCCCTACTGGTTCCTGGTCTGCACCGGCGCGCTGCAGTCGATGCCCGGCGAGACCCTCGAGGCCGCCAAGATCGACGGCGCGGGTAGTTGGCGTCAGTTCCGGTCCATCCAGTTCCCGCTGCTGCTGGTGTCGACCGCGCCCCTCGCGATCGCATCGTTCGCCTTCAACTTCAACAACTTCACCATCATCTACATGCTCACCAACGGCGGGCCACGGTTCACCGATACGAGCGTGCCGCTCGGCAGTACCGACATCCTCATCTCCGCGATCTATCAGATCTCCGGTGTCGCGGGCGGCCGCGCCGACTACGGCCTCGCCGCGGCGCTGTCGATCGTCGTGTTCGTGGTGGTCGGTGCCGTCTCGGCGATCGCCTTCCGTCAGACCAAGAAGCTCGAGGAGTTCTAATGGCTACGTCAGCAGCTCCCGCCCCCACTCGCCGTCGCCAGCCCACGCGCCGCTCGCGCTGGTGGCTCGAGGTCGGATGGCGCTATCCGGTCGCCGCGGTCATCATCTTCTACGCCGCGTTCCCGCTGGTCTTCGTGCTGTCCGCCTCGCTTGACGAGCGTGGCAGCCTCGCGGGCACGTCCGCACTCTTCAGCTCGATCAGCTTCCAGAACTACGCCAACCTCAACGACACGCTGTTCTGGACCTGGGTGGGCAACACCCTGATCATCGGCTCCGCGGCGGCGATCGGCGCGGTGCTCATGGGCGCCGCGGCTGCGTACGCGTTCTCGCGCTTCCGCTTCAAGGGGCGGCGCTTCTCGCTCACGAGCCTGCTGATCCTGCAGATGTTCCCGCAGACCGTGGCCTTCGTCGCGGTGTTCCTGCTGCTGCTCGCGCTCGGCAATGTGGTGCCCGCGCTGGGTATCAACTCGAAGCTCGCGCTGATCTGCGTCTACCTGGGCACCGCACTGGGAGCCAACACGTTCCTCATGTACGGCTTCTTCAACTCGATCCCGCAGGACATGGACGAGGCCGCCAAGATCGACGGCGCGAGCCACTCGCAGATCTTCTGGAAGCTCATCATGCCGCTCGTGTCGCCCATCCTCGCGGTGGTCGGGCTGCTCGCGTTCATCTCGGCATTCGGCGACTTCATCCTCGCGAGAATCGTGTTGGTGTCCTCCGAGAATTGGACGCTCGCGGTAGGCATGTACCAATGGGTGTCGGACCAGTTGTCCGCGCGCTGGGGCATCTTCTCCGCGGGCACCATCATCGCCGCGGTTCCCGTGCTGATCCTGTTCCTCGCGCTGCAGCGCTACATCGTGGGCGGACTGACGTCGGGATCCGTCAAGGGCTGAGTCCTCCGCATCGCAGGGCCCGGGGCGCGCGCCGCCCCGGGCCCTCGCTGTGTGTACACGCGCGCTTTCCTGCGGCTCCGCCACACGCCGGGCGGGGAAGGGGACATCCCTGGTCGGTGTGGTGACGTTGATGCGCGCCATGGGACATCCAGGGTCGAAGGCGTGTGGCGGACCGTATCGACTGGGCCGCCGCCAAGCTGGACTCGCCTCCTCTCAAAAGTGGAACCGGTCACAGTACGGTTACAAACCTGGTGCGGGCCTCCACGCGGCCCCGCCGCGCGGGTAATGTTGGGACCGCTCACAGAGTGCGCGAGACGCCACAGTCTCGCGATTCGACGGAGACCTCGGGCGTCAACCCGGCCGGCACCGCTGCCGATCGGACCGCGCTCCTCCGCCGAGCCCCGTGCGGAGCCGCTCCTGCGGTCCCGCGCACCACCCGGTCGGGAGCAACGACGGCTCCCGGCGCCGCCCGGCCCCCACGGGCGGCAGATCAACGTCGATCCGAGGGAAGGAAGCATGAGACTCAACCTCAGGACCACGGCCGCCGCGGCGACCGCGGCGCTCTGCAGCATCGTCATGGGTTCCACGGTCGCGAGCGCGGCCACGGACGAGCCCATCGAGGCCGGTATCACCGTCCCGCAGGTGGAAAACCTGCCCGATGACTTCATGAACGGGGTCGACGCCTCGTCGATCCTGTCGCTCGAGGAGAGCGGCGTCACGTTCAAGGACTTCGCTGGCAATGAGGCCGACGTCTTCGACGTCATGGCCGATGCCGGCATCAACTACTCGCGCATTCGCGTGTGGAACGACCCCTTCACCGCCGAGGGCGAGGGCTACGGCGGCGGTAACGTCGACGCCGAGCGCGCCGCGGTGATGGGAAAGCGCGCCACCGACGCCGGAATGCGCGTGTTCGTGGACTTCCACTATGCGGACTTCTGGGCGCACCCCGGCCAGCAGCCGGTGCCCAAGGCCTGGGTGGGGATGACCGCCGCGGAGAAGGCCGACGCGCTGTACGACTACACCGCCGAGACCCTTCAGTACATGGTCGACCAGGGTGTCGACGTGGGCATGGTGCAGATCGGCAACGAGACCACCAACCTCCAGCTCACGGGTGAGAACTGGCCCGCCTCGGGCGCGCTGTTCAAGGCCGGCGCGGACGCCGTCCGCGACACCCTGGGCGAGGACGCCAAGATCGCGATCCACTTCACCAACCCCGAGCGCGGCACCTACATGGGCTACGCGGACAAGCTGGCGAAGGGCCCTGACAACGTCCTGGGCACGGGAGACGAGATCGACTACGACGTGTTCGCGAGCTCGTACTACGCGTTCTGGCACGGCACGCTCGAGAACCTCACGACCCAGCTGTCGAACGTCGCCACGGCGTACGACAAGGAGGTCATCGTCGCCGAGACCTCCTGGAACTACACGCTCGAGGACGGTGACGGACACACCAACACCATTCGCTCGACCACCGCAAGCGACAAGTACTCGTCGTCGGTGCAGGGTCAGGCCCTCGCGGTGCGCGACGTGATCGACGCGACCGTCAACGTGGGCGAGGCCGGAATCGGCGTCTTCTACTGGGAGCCCGCGTGGCTGCCGGTCGGCCCGCCGGAGGAGCTCGACAACAACAAGCTGCTGTGGGAGGAGTTCGGTTCGGGCTGGGCGTCGTCCTACGCGGGCGAGTACGACCCCGACGATGCCGGTGTCTGGTTTGGCGGCTCAGCCTGGGACAACCAGGCGATGTTCGACTTCGAGGGCAACCCGCTCGAGTCGCTGCGCGTGTTCGACTACGCCCGCACCGGCACGGTTGCTCCGCGTGAGGTCGACGCCATCCAGTCGCCCTCGATCACGGTGGTTGACGGCGAGGCCATCGAGCTTCCCGCCTCCGTCACGGTGAGCTACACCGACGGCACCTCGGAGGACGAGACCGTCACGTGGGGCGCCAAGGTCGAGTGGATCACGGGGCCTGGCACCTACGAGGTTCCCGGCACCACGTCCGGCGGCCATGCCACGACGGCCACCGTCACGGTGCTCGCCTCGGCGGGCGAGGGCGCGAACCTCGTCGTCAACGGCGGCTTCGAGGACGGCGCCGCTCCCTGGACTGGTTCCGGGACGGGCTACACGCTGTCGTCGTCGTCGACGTCCGACGTCTACGAGGGCAGCCGCACCGCCCACTTCTACAGCGGCGCGGACTTCCAGTTCACGATCCAGCAGGAGATCACCGACGTTCCGGCGGGCACGTACCGCCTGACCGCGGTCGCGCACGGCGAGTCCGGTGACGGCGACACCGCCTACATCACGGCGGCCTCCGGCATCGCGTCCGTGAGCGACGACGTCCTGCTCGAGGGCTGGCAGGCGTACCACACCTCCCGCACCGACCTCCTGAGCGTGGTCGAGGGCGCGACCGTCACGGTGTCCGCGACGTTCGACCTGTCGGGCGGCTCGTGGGGCGCAATCGACGCGTTCGAGTTGGTCGCCGAGACCCCCGTGGTCGAGGCCGACACGACTGCCCTCGAGGGTCTCCTCGACGACGCCGCCGCGCTCGACCGCGACGCATGGTCCGCCGTGACCCTGCTCGCGGTGGACCGTGCGGTCGCGCGGGCGGAGTTCATCATGGATGCGTCCGCTCCGAGCCAGGCCTCGGTGGACGCCGCGGCCGACTCTCTCGAGCAGGCGATCGACGCGCTCGCACCGGGCGACGGCACGATTCCCGACCCCACCGTGGCGCCCGTCGAGCTGACGGTCGTCGAGGGCGACGAGATCACCCTTCCCGGCACGGTCGACGTGGTCGCCTACGACGACTCGACCGTCTCGGAGGAGGTCGTGTGGAGCGGCGCTCAGGACTGGATCTCCGGCCCCGGCGTCTACACCGTCACGGGCATCACCGAGGGTGGCTGGCTCGCCACGGCGACCATCACGGTCACCGCGCGTGGGCTGGTCAACCCCGGCTTCCAGACCGGCGACACCACCGGATGGGACCTCCCCTCCGATCCTCATCCCGAGACGTACGGCGTGGTCGCGGACCAGTGGAGCTCGGTGGGCGGCCAGGCGTTCAACGTGTGGGGTCCGACCCCGTACGAGTACGTCCTGAGCCAGACCCTCGAGGGCCTCGCGCCCGGCACCTACGCGGTGTCGGCGGGCGGTCACGGCGAGGACACCGCGACCGACGCGGTCGCGCTGACGGGTGAGCTGTTCGCCACGTCCGGCGACGCGGAGGAGACGGACGCGTTCGCCTTCACCGGCTGGGGCGCATGGGACTACCCGACGGTCTCCGTGACCGTGGGCGACTCGGGCACCCTCACCGTGGGCGTCCGCGGCGCCGGCGGCACCGAGGACTACGCGTGGTACGACGAGTTCACGCTCGAGCGGACCGACGCCGTGGCGGCTGACACCGCCGCGCTCGAGGACGCGCTGGCCGCGGCGAGCGGGGTCGACCGTGACCTCTTCACCGTGCCGTCGCTCGCCGTGCTCGACCTCGCGGTCGAGATCGGCGGGATCGCTTTGAGCGCCGACACCCCCGACCAGGATGCCGTCGACGAGGCCACCGCGATCGTGACAGGGGCGATCGACGCCCTGGTGGCGGTGCCCGACCTCGCGGACATCACTCCCGACTCGACGGAGTTCTTCACGGAGATCTCGTGGCTCGCTCGCGAGGGCATCACGACGGGCTGGGCCAACGGCGACGGAACGTTCGACTTCCGTCCGCTGTCGCCCATCACCCGCGACGCGATGGCGGCGTTCCTCTACCGCTTCGCTGGCGAGCCCGAGGTCGAGCTGCCCGCCGAGTCTCCCTTCGTGGACGTGACGCCCACGTCGACGGAGTTCTACACGGAGATCGTGTGGATGTACCAGGAGGGACTGTCCACCGGTTGGGAAACCGCCGCGGGTCGCGAGTACCGCCCCCTGTCGCACGTCAAGCGCGACGCGATGGCGGCATTCCTCTACCGCTTCGCGGGTAGCCCCGCGTGGGAGGACCCCGCGCAGTCGCCGTTCGTCGATGTCACCCCCGACAGCACGGAGTTCTTCACGGAGATCACCTGGTTGGCGGACACGGGCATCACGACCGGCTGGGAGACCCCCGCTGGCGACGAGTACCGCGCGCTGGCGCACGTCAAGCGCGACGCGATGGCCGCCTTCCTCTACCGGTTCGCCGGGATGTAGGAGGCCTCACGCACGACGGCCGTGGCCCCGGGTTCTGCCCGGGGCCACGGCCTGTGTCGTCTCTGGGGTGCGAGGGGACGATGCCCCCGCGGGGGCGTCGCTCAGCCCTGGGGGCGCGTGAGGTACAGCCTGAGCGACAGCGCCCCGAGCTGCTGAACCGCTCCGGGTGCGACCTCGACGTCGGGGCGCTCGGCGAGCGAGTCCCACGCGCTGTCCCACGCAAGGTGCCACGGCGCGCCCTGGTCCTCGGGGATGGTGACCTCGATGTCCCTGTTCGCGCCGTTCACGACCACCAGGGCATCGGCCTCCGTGGGAATCGACAGCGAACGCATGAACTGCACCACGCGCGTCTCGGGATCCTCCCACCAGTCCTCGTCCTCGTGCTCGCCGTCGACGCGGAACCAGGCGGAGTCCGCGCGGAACTGCGCGTCGGTGGGGTCCTCGTCGACGCCGTCATAGAAGCGTCCCGGCCGGAGCACGCGGTGCGCACGGCGCAAGCGAATCAGCTCCGCGATCGACTCGCGCAGGTTCACCTGCCACTCGTCGTGGTTCCAGTCGAACCACGAGATCTCGTTGTCCTGGCAGTAGGCGTTGTTGTTTCCGCCCTGCGAGCGGCCAAACTCGTCGCCGCCCAGCAGCATGGGGGTGCCGGCGGAAATGAGCAGCGTGCCCAGCAGGTTGCGCAGCGAGCGTCGCCGCGCGTGCAGGATCTCGGGGTCGTCCGTGTCGCCCTCGACGCCGTGGTTGAACGAGCGGTTGTTGTCCGTGCCGTCGCGGTTGTCCTCGCCATTGGCCTCGTTGTGCTTCTGGTGATACGCCGTGAGGTCGTGGGCCGTGAAGCCGTCGTGGGCCGTGACGAAGTTGACGGACGCGATCGGCCCGCGCATGCCGTAGGGCTCCGAATGTCCGAACAGGTCGGACGAGCCAGCGATGCGGGTGGCGAGCTCGGGCGCGGTGGGGTGGTGGCGCTGGCCGGACTGGGCGGCGCCCCACTGCAGCCAGAACGAGCGTGTGTAGTCGCGAAAGCGGTCGTTCCACTCGGACATGGGCTGCGGGAAGTTGCCCACCTGCCAGCCGCCCAGACCGATGTCCCAGGGCTCGGCGATGAGCTTGAGGCCGCCGAGCACGGGGTCCGTCGTGAGGCCCACCAGGAAGGGGTGGTCGGTCGAGAAGCCCTGCATGGTGCGGCCCAGCGTCGCGGCGAGGTCGAAGCGGAAGCCGTCGACGCGCATCTCAGTGGCCCAGTAGCGCAGCGAGTCGAGCGCCATCTTCACCACGACGGGGCGCGAGAAGTCGAGCGTGTTGCCGGTGCCGGTCGTGTCGTCGTAGTGCTGGGGTGCGTGCGGCTGGCTGCGGTAGTACGCGTGGTTGTCGAGCCCCTTCCACGACAGCACGCGGTCCGAGCTCGATCCCTCCGCGGTGTGGTTGTAGACCACGTCGAGGATCACCTCGAGGCCCCCCTGGTGGAGGAGGTCGACCATGCCGCAGAACTCGTCCTGCACGGCCTGCGCGCCGGCCTCTCGGGCGGCACGCGTGGCATAGGCGGCGTGCGGCGCGAAGAAGCCGAGCGTCGAGTATCCCCAGTACGAGCTGAGGCCAGCGTGATCGAGGTGCGGCTCGGATGCGAAGGCGTGAATGGGCAGCAGCTCGACGGCGGTGATGCCCAGCGACGTCAGGTACTCGATCGCGGCCGGGTGGGCGAGGCCCGCATAGGTGCCCTGCAGGTCGTCGGGCACGCCCGGCATCGTCTTCGTGAGGCCCTTGACGTGCGTCTCGTAGATGACCGTGTCCGTCCACGGCACTCGCGGGTGGGGAGTCTGCCAGGGCCCGGACGGCTTCTCGGTGACCACCGAGCGCGGCATGAGCGGAGCGGAGTCCGTCGAGTCCCGCGAGCTCAGCAGCGCGCGCGAGGCGGGGTCCGTCATGGGGGCAAGATCGCCCTCGATGCCGCGGCCATACGGGTCGAGCAGCAGCTTGGCGGGGTTGTACCGGTGGCCCTGCTTCGGCAGCCACGGCCCGGTCGCCCGGAAGCCATAGCGCTGTCCCGCGCGGACGTCCGGCACCAGAGCGTGCCAGATCCCGTTCTGGGGTCCGTGCAACGCGATCCTGGTCTCCGCGCCCGACTCATCGAAGAGGCAGAGGTGCATCGCGGTCGCGTGGGCCGCGAACACCGCGACGGTCGCTCCTCCCTCGACCAGGTGCACCCCGAGGCGATGGGGGTTGGGGGACGGCTCGACCGTGGAGGTGTTCATGTTCACATTGTCCTTGACGCCGCCATGGCGTGCCGCATTCCCGGTGCGGCGCGCCTCACACCCGTCGCACCCTAGGATTGCACCCATGCGCATCCTGGTGACGGTCAAGTTCGTCCCCGATCTGCAGTCGCAGCGCTCCTTCACGGACGGCGCGGTGACCCGCACGGGCGACGACGGCACGATGAACGAGCTCGACGAGAACGCGGTCGAGGCCGCGCTCCAACTCAAGGAGGCCGCGGGGGAGGGCGAGGTTTATGCCCTCACCGTGGGTGGGGACGATGCCGTGGCGGCGGTCCGCAAGGCCCTGCAGCTGGGCGTCGATCACGCGATCCACGTGTCCGACGCCGCGATCGCGGGCTCGGACGTGTTCGGCACCGCGAAGGTCATCGCCGCCGCGGTGCGCAAGGTGCACGCGGAGGCGCCGCTCGACCTTGTCATCACGGGAATGGCGGCCCTCGACGGACTCACGTCCATGCTGCCGACCGCCCTCGCGGCGGAGCTTGACTGGTCCCAGCTGACCCTCGCCTCGGGCCTCACGGTCGAGGACGGGACCGCGAGCATCGTCCGCCACCTGCCCGACGCTCACGAGACGCTCTCCGCGCCGCTGCCCGCCGTGGTGTCCGTCACGGACGAGGCCAACAAGCCGCGCTACCCCAACTTCAAGCTCATCATGGCCGCGCGCACCAAGCCCGTGACGACGTGGTCGCTCGCGGACCTCGGGGTGGATCCCGCGACCGTGGGCGCCGGCGCGGCGCGCACCGTCGTGGTCGACGCCTCGCCGCGGCCCCCGCGCGAGAACAGGGTCGTGGTCACGGACACCGGTGACGGCGGCACGCGACTCGCCGACTTCCTGATCGAGAGGGGCCTCGCATGAGCACGGTCGCAGTCCTGGTCGAGTCCCGCGAGGGAGTCGTGACGCAGCCCACGTTCGAGGCGCTCACGCTCGCGCGTTCGCTCGGCACCCCCGTCGCGGTGTGGTTGGGGTCCGCCCCCGAGCCCGCGGAGGTCGCGCGGCTGGGGATTTACGGCGCCACCGAGGTGCGCGTGGTGCCCACAGGGGACGATGCTCGGGTGGTGTCGCGTGCGGCCGCCGCCCTGGGTGCGGCCACCGCGGATGCCGCGATCGTCGTGCTCATCTCGACATTCGTCAACAAGGAGATCGCGACGCGCCTCGCGCTCGCGACCGGTGCGGGCGTGGTCGTCGACGCCGCGGGAGCCGAGCTGGTCGACGGTCGCGTCGAGACCCTGCAGACCGTCTTCGCGGCGACGTGGAACGTGCGCACGCGCATCGAGTCCGACGCGGCGATCGTGGGCATCCGACCCAACACGACGCAGGCCCAGGCGGCCGAGACTCCCGGCGCCGCGACCCTGGTGACGGTCGAGGCCGCTCTTCCCGAGACTCGCGAGGCGATCGTGGCCGTCGAGCCCGTGCCCGCGAGCGACGGCGTGCCGCTGGCCGAGGCCCCCGTGGTGGTCTCGGGCGGTCGCGGCACCGGCGGCGACTACACGCTGGTGCGCGAGCTCGCCGAACTGCTCGGCGGCGCGGTGGGCGCGTCCCGCGATGCGACCGACGAGGGATGGATCTCGCACGAGCACATGGTGGGCCAGACCGGCACCACCGTGACCCCCGCGCTGTACGTGGCGTGCGGCATCTCGGGCGCGGTCCACCACCGCGGCGGCATGCAGGCCTCGGGGACGATCGTCGCGGTCAACATCGACCCCGATGCGCCGATCTTCGAGATCGCCGACTTCGGCGTGGTGGGCGACCTGGGTGACGTGCTCCCGCAGGCGATCGCACGCATCGAGGACCACCGCAGGGGCTAGGAGCCGGGACGGTCAGTCCTCGCGGTCGATCCCGAGGGACAGGCCCTCCCAGCGGTCGACCTCCGCGCCCATTCGCGCCAACTTGGCCCTGGTCTGGGTGACCGCGTGGGCGCCGCAGATGAGGTGCAGCGGCGGCTCGGCCTCGTCGGCGAGCCGCAGCATCGCCTCGGCGACCGCCGCGGGTGACCCGGGCTGGCGACCGGGGAGCGCGTGAATGCGCTCCCAGAACGGCTCCATCACCGGGGCATAGTCGGGCAGCACGTCCTCGTTCTTGGCGCCGGATGGGATCCACTGCGAGCGGATGGGCCCGGGCTCGAGCAGCGTGACGCGGATGCCCAGGTGGGCGACCTCCGCCGCGAGTGCCTCCATGAATCCCGAGACCGCGAACTTCGACGCGCAGTAGTACCCCAGGCCGGCCGAGCCGCGCACGCCAGCGATCGATGACACCGTGAAGATGTGGCCGGATCGCTGCGCGCGGAGGTGGGGAAGCAGCGCGGTGGTGACCGCGGCGGCGCCCCAGAAGTTCGCGTCCATGACCTCGTGAGCGTCGGCGGAAGTCGACTCCTCGATGGTCGAGAAGTAGCCGATCCCCGCGTTGTTGACCAGCACGTCCACCCGGCCAAACCGCGCGATCGCGGCCTCGACCGCCGCCGCCACCGCGGCATCGTCCCTCACCTCGAGCGGGAGGGCGAGCACCGTGTCGGGGAAGCGGTCGACCAGCGCCGCGAGGGTGTCGGGCCGGCGCGCGGTGGCGACCACGCGGTGGCCGGCGGCCGCGGCGGCCTCGGCGGTCGCACGGCCGATTCCGGTCGAGCAGCCGGTGATGAACCAGACGGCCATGAGTCCTCCTACGACGGGTGTGGGACCACCGTAGCGCGGGGAAGGCGCCGCCTCCCGGGCCCCTCGTCACGCTTCGGAAATGTAGATGTCATCAAGATTTCACCCGGCAATCTCCCGCTTGCCATGGGCTTTCGGGCACCAGGTGTCTACGGTGGAGAGGTCCCCCTACCAGGTCGAAAGGTTCCCCATGCATCGCCGCATTCTCGCGCCAGGGTTGATCGCTGCCCTCGCCGTCTCCACGGTGGTCGCCGTGCCAGCCCAGGCCGCCACGACTGACCTCTTCATCTCCGAGTACGTCGAGGGATCCGCTAGCAACAAGGCCGTCGAGATCTACAACGGCACGGCCGATGCGGTCGACCTCAGCGCGTACACGCTCGAGCTGTACTCGAACGGCGCCGCGACCGCGTCCGTGACGACGCTGGCGGGCACGCTCGCGGCAGGCGACGTCCACGTCGTGGTCAACGGCTCCGCTGGCGCGGCGCTGGCGGCTCTCGGGGACCAGACGGGAGGCGCGACGAACTTCAACGGCGACGACGCCCTGATTCTGCGCCACGGCGAGACCGTCATCGACTCGTTCGGCCTGGTCGGAGTCGATCCCGGCACCGAGTGGACGGGCGGTGGGGCAGACGACACGCTGCGCCGCAAGGCCACCGTGTGCGAGGGCGACACCGTCACCTCCGACGCCTTCGACGTCGCGGTCGAGTGGGACTCCTTCGCGCAGGACACCTTCGACGGGCTGGGCGCGCACACGAGCACGTGCTCCGGCGAGCCGCCCGTGGACGTGCCGCCCACCGTGACGAGCATCGTCCCCGCGGACGGCGCCGTCGGCGTCCTGCCCGGCGTCGCCCCCGTGGTGACCTTCTCCGAGCCGGTCGCCGTCGATGACGCGTTCGCGCTGATCTGCGGCGAGGATGACCTCGCGCTGACCACGACCGGTGGGCCGACCGCCTACACGGTGACCCCGGCCGCCCCGCTCGAGGCGAACGCGGAGTGCACGTTCACCGTCGACGCCGGGCGGGTCACGGATGTCGATGGCGAGCCCGACCTGCTCGCTGCGAGCGCCTCCGCGACGTTCACGGTGCTGGGCGACCCGACCCCGATTTCCGCGGTGCAGGGCGCCACCGACACGAGCCCCCTTGCCGGCCAGACGGTCCTCATCGAGGGCGTCGTCGTCGGCGACTACGAGGGGCCGTCTCCCGCGCTGCGCGGCTTCTATGTCCAGTCCCGCGACGCGGACGCCGACGCGGATCCCGCGACGTCGGAGGGCATCTTTGTCTTCAACGGGAACGATGACTCGGTCACCCTGGGCGATGAGGTCGCCGTGGTGGGCGTGGTCGCCGAGTACCAGGGGCAGACCCAGCTGGGCTCGGTGAGCTCGATCGAGGTCCTCAGCCACGACGCCCCCGTGACTCCCGCCCAGGTGTCGCTGCCGTTCGCCGCCGCGACCGACGCCGAGGCGTTCGAGGGCATGAGCGTCGAGTTCGCCCAGCCGCTGTTCGTCACCGAGATGTACCTGCTGGGACGCTTCGGCGAAGTGACCGTGTCCGGCACCGCGCGCCTCGACCAGCCCACGGCCGTGGTCGCTCCCGGCGACGAGGCGAATGCGCTCCAGGCGCTCAACAACCTCAACAAGATCAAGGTCGACGACTCGCTCAACAGCCAGAACCCCGACCCGCTGGTGTTCGGGCGTGGGGGGCAGCCGCTGTCCGCGTCGAACACGCTGCGCGGCGGGGACACCGTCACCGGCCTCACGGGCGTCATGACGTACACGTGGGCGGGCAACTCCGCGTCGGGCAATGCGTGGCGCGTGCGTCCGGCCGCCGAGCTGCCCGACTTCGAGGCGGTCAACGAGCGTCCCACCGCCGCACCCGAGGTGGGCGGCGACGTCAAGGTCTCGGCCTTCAACGTGCTCAACTACTTCCTCACGCTTGACGAGGGCACCCCGGTGTGCGGCCCCGACGGCTTCGAGCAGGACTGCCGCGGCGCCGAGACGCCCGAGGAACTTGAGCGTCAGACCGCGAAGTTGGTCGCGGCCCTCGAGGCGCTCGATGCCGACGTGATCGGCATCATGGAGATGGAGAACTCGACCGGCGTGGAGCCCCTCGCGGCGCTCGCCGATGCCCTCAATGAGGCGATCGGTTCGGACGACTATTCGTACGTCGACACCGGCGTGGTGGGCACCGACACGATCCGCGTGGGCTTCCTCTACGACACCACGGCCGTCGCCGAGGTGGGCGACTTCGCGGTGCTGGACTCCGCGGTGGACCCCCGCTTCGACGACGACCGCAACCGTCCCTCGATCGCGCAGACCTTCGAGGAGAGCGCGACAGGCGAGACCTTCACCGTGGTGGCCAACCACTGGAAGTCCAAGGGAAGCTGTGCGGCCTCGGGCCCCGATGCCGATCAGGGCGACGGTGCGAGCTGCTGGAACGCGACCCGCACGGCAGGCGCGGAGGCGCTGGTCGACTGGCTGGGCACGGACCCGACGGGAGTCGCCGACGAGGACGTCATCATCATGGGTGACCTCAACTCGTACGGCCAGGAGGACCCGATTCAGGTCCTGCGCGAGGCGGGTTACGTCGAGCTGGGCGGCGGGGACTACTCGTACGTCTTCGACGGCCAGTGGGGCTCGCTCGACTACGCGTTTGCCTCGTCCACGATGGCGGAGCAGGTGACGGACTCCGCTCACCTGCACATCAACGCGGACGAGCCCTCGGTGCTCGACTACAACACCAACTTCAAGTCCGCGTCGCAGATCGAGAGCCTCTTCGCCCCCGACATGTACCGCACGTCGGACCACGACCCGGTGCTGATCGGCCTCGACCTCACGGCGCCCGCCGCCCCCGAGTTCACGGACGTCTCCGCCGATCCCGCGTCGCCGCTGTACAGCGAGCACGCCGAGGCGATCGCGTGGATGGCGGCCGAGGGCATCTCGACGGGATGGGTCACCGAGGACGGAACCGAGTTCCGCCCGCTTGCTCACGCCAAGCGTGACGCGCTCGCGGCGTTCCTCTACCGCGCCGCGGGAGAGCCGGACTTCGACATGCCGGCCCAGTCGCCCTTCGTGGACGTGTCCTCGGACCCGTCGTCGCCGCACTACACGGAGCACTGGGAGGCCATCACGTGGATGGCGGTCACGGGCCTGTCGCAGGGCTACGAGACCGCCGCGGGGGTCGAGTACCGCCCCCTCAGCCGCGTGACCCGCGATGCCGTGGCATCGTTCCTCTACCGCGCGAACGGCGAGCCAGAGTTCGACATGCCCACGGAGGGGCCGTTCGTGGACGTGTCCGCCGACCCGGCCTCGTCGGTGTTCAGCGAGCACGCCGTCGCGATCGCCTGGATGGGTGAGACGGGTCTGTCGACGGGATGGGAGACGCCAGCCGGCGCCGAGTTCCGACCCGTGTCGCCCATCACGCGCGACGCGATCGCTGCCTTCCTGTTCCGCCTGGACGGGCTGCGCTAGCCAAGGCCGAGAGGACCGGGAGCGCCGCCGCCGTGGGAGACCACGGCGGCGGCGTTCCTACACTGGTCGGGTGACCTATCTCGACCACGCCGCGACCACGCCCCTGCGCGCGAGCGCCCGCGACGCCTGGCTCGCGGCGGTCGAGCACGAGGGCAACCCCTCCTCGAGTCATGCGCCGGGTCGGCGGGCACGCGCGATCGTCGAGGACGCGCGCGAGCGGATCGCCGCGGTCATGGGCGCCCATCCGACCGAGGTGATCCTCACCTCGGGCGCGACCGAGGCCGACAACCTCGCGATCGTGGGGCTTCACCGCGCGCGCGCGGCGGCGGGTCGCACCCGGCTCGTGAGCACCGCAATCGAGCACCACGCGGCGCTGGACCCCGCGAGGCGCCTCGCCGCGCGCGGAGAGGCGAAGCTCACGGAACTCGCGGTCGACGCTCACGGGATCATCACGGATCCGGCGGGGGAGTGGCTGTCCGAGGACGTCTCGGTGGTGTCCGTGATGTGGGCGAACAACGAGACCGGGGCGGTGCAGCCGCTCGAGGCGGTGGTCGATGCCGCGACGGACCACGGGGTGCCGGTGCACTCGGACGCCGTGCAGGCGGTGCCGTACCTGCCGGTGCGATTCGCGGAGTCGGGACTCACCTCGATGGCGGTGACGGCGCACAAGGTGGGCGGACCCGTCGGGGTGGGCGCGCTGCTCGTGCGCCGCGACGCGATGCTCGAGCCGCTGTTCCACGGAGGCAATCAGCAGCGCGTGCGTTCGGGCACCCTCGATGCTCCCGGCGCCGCGGCCTTCGCGGCGGCGCTTGCGGACGCCGCCGCCGAGCGGGCCAGCGAGGCGGACCGGCTCGCTGGCCTGCAGTGTGACCTGGTCGCGTGGGTCGAGTCGCTGCCTGGCGTGCGGCTCACGGGCCCGCGACCGGGACCGGGCCGGCTCCCCGGAATCGTCAGCGTGGTCGTCGAGGGTGCCCGCACCGAATCACTGCTCACCGTGCTCGACCTCTCCGGGATCGCCGTCTCGGGCGGGTCCGCGTGTGCCGCGGGGGTCCACCGCACCAGCCACGTGCTCGGCGCGATGGGACTGGCCGAGCGGGAGGCCGCCGGAGCGCTGCGGATCTCGATGGGACGCACCACCACGGCCGAGGACATCGCCGCCCTCAGGGGCGTCCTTCCCGACGCGATCGAGAGGGCGCGCGCCGCGGGGGCCTGACGCCGACCCCGTACCCTAGAACGATGCGAATTCTTGCGGCCCTGTCGGGTGGAGTGGACTCCGCCGTGGCCGCGGCGCGCGCGGTGGACGCCGGACACGACGTGGTCGGGGTGCACATGGCGCTCTCGCGCTCGCGGGCGGAGCACCGCAACGGCTCGCGCGGCTGCTGCTCGATCGAGGACGCGAACGACGCGCGCCGTGCCGCGGACAAGCTCGGCATCCCGTACTACGTGTGGGACCTGTCGGACGAGTTCCACGACACCGTCGTCAGCGACTTCCTCTCCGAATACGAGGCGGGACGCACCCCCAATCCGTGTGTGCGCTGCAACGAGCACATCAAGTTCGACACGCTGCTCGAGCGGGGGATCGCGCTGGGCTTCGACGCGGTGTGCACGGGCCACTATGCGCGCATCGAGCTGAGGGAGGACGGCGGACGCGAGCTCCATCGCGGCGCGGATCCCGCCAAGGATCAGTCCTATGTCCTGGCCGTGATGGGCCCCGAGCGCCTGGCGCGCGCGATGTTCCCGCTCGGCACCGCGACCTCCAAGGCCGAGGTCCGCGCGGAGGCCGTCGCACGCGGCCTCGGGGTCTCGAACAAGCCCGATTCCTACGACATCTGTTTTGTCGCGGACGGCGACACCGGCGGCTTTCTCCGGCGCGCGCTGGGCGAGCGTCCCGGCGAGATCGTCGACGAGACCGGCGAGGTCGTGGGCGAGCACACGGGCGCCTACGCGTTCACGGTGGGTCAGCGCAAGGGCCTGCGGCTGCCGAGGCCGGCCGCCGACGGCGCCCCGCGCTACGTCACGGGCATCGACACCGCGCGCAACGTGGTCACTGTCGGGCCCGAGCAACTCCTCAGCGTGAGCGAACTGGTCGGCGAGGACGTGGTGTGGCTCGCGCCGGACGTTGCGTCGGATCGCCCGACAGACTGCACGGTCCAGGTGAGGGCACACGGGGAGCCGGTGGCGGCGCGCGTCGAGCGTCGCGGTGAGCGCGTGGTGGCGGCGCTCGAGACGCCGATGCGAGGCGTGGCCGCCGGCCAGTCGCTGGTGGTCTACCAGGGGACTCGGGTCATCGGTCAGGCCACGCTGACGCGCGAGCCGCGACCGTGACCGGCCTGCTATGACGCCGGCTCGAGGTCCTCGTCCTGCACCAAGAAGACCTCGCCGAACTGGTTGAGCGTGCACCCCGACGGGATCTCGATCGCGTCGAGCGAGGCCGCAACGCCGCCTCCCGCCGCGATCACGTCGCCCGCGTTATAGTCGCGGCCCGCGTACCTCAGCGTCTCCGTGTCGGCATCCCACGAGGCTAGGTGGCGCGGGAACGCGGGCACGATGTCGCCCACGTAGAGGCACCCGTCCCGCAGCGTGAGCGGACCCTCGAGGAGCGCCTCCATCGCCGCCGAGGTGTCCCATTCGTAGCGTGCGAGGGGGACCGGGGGCGCGTCGAGGGCCAACGGATCCGGCGCGTCTGGCGCGCCGGGCGAGGCGCACGCGGCCAGGGTGGCGACGGCGGCGAAAAGGGCGATCGTGCGCATGGAACCAGGGTCCCACGGCGCGGCGGTGGCGACGATGCGCGGGTGGCACCCGGTGCCCGTTCGTAACGTTTCGGCTACGAAATGTCGCGGCGTGCTCGAAACGGTTTGACGTTCCGGCCATGGCGGCTCTAGGTTGATGGCGATGTCAGAGAGCGCTCTCTCAGAGAGAGCGCTCTCAGGATCATCGACCCACTAGACGGACACAAAGGAGTGAACGTGAGCTTCTCACGACGCAAGACCACACTCGGGTTCGCGGCCGGAGCCGCGACCCTTGCACTCGCTCTCGCGGGCTGCGGCAACTCGAGCGACCCGGAGGGCTCGTCTTCGGCTGCTCCCGGCGAGACCGGCTCGAACGACGAGCCCATTACGCTGACCCTCGCCACCTTCAACCAGTTCGGCTACTCCTCGGAGTCCGAGGGTGGTGGCGACTACATGTACGACCTCATCGCCGAGTACGAGGAGCTCAACCCGAACGTCGACGTGGTCTACAACGTCGCCGACACCTCCAACACCGCTCGCGAGAACTTCTTCACCAAGCTCGGCCCCGGCGGTCTTGCCGACGTCGAGGCCATCGAGGTCGACTGGCTGCCCGAGGCCATGCAGTACTCCGACCTGCTCGCCGACCTGACGAGCCCTGACGTCGATGGCCGCTGGCTGCAGTGGAAGACCGACGCGGCGACCGACAAGGACGGCCGTCTGATCGGCTACGGCACCGACATCGGCCCCGAGGCGATCTGCTACAACGTCGACGCAATCGAGGCCGCGGGCATGGATGCCTCGCGTGAGGCGATGACCGCTGCCATCGACGGCGACTGGGACAACTTCTTCGCGCTCGGCAAGCAGTACTCCGACGCGACGGGCAAGGGCTTCTACGAGGAGAACGCCGCCGTCCTGCAGGCCATGATCGGCCAGCTCGAGGCGCCCTACGAGGATCCGGCAACGGACGAGATCATCGCCCTCACCAACCCCGAGGTCAAGGAGATCTACGACACCCTGACCGCTGCCTCCGACGCCGGCATCTCCGCCGGTCTCCAGCAGTGGGGTGACGATTGGGCCGCAGGCATGGCCAACGGCGACTTCGCCGCGATGCCCTGCCCGTCCTGGATGCTCGGTGTCATCGCGGGTAACGCCCCCGAGGGCAACTGGGACATCGCCGACGCGTTCCCGAATGGCGGCGGCAACTGGGGCGGCTCGTACCTGACCGTTCCCGCCAACGGCGAGAACGTCGAGGCCGCGACCGCGCTCGCCGCGTGGCTGACTGCTCCCGAGCAGCAGGCCAAGGCCTTCGCGAACGTGGGTGCCTTCCCGAGCCAGCCCGAGGCCTCGGAGTCGGAGGCCGTCCAGGCCGCGACTAACGAGTTCTTCAACGACGCCCCGATCGGTCAGATCTTCACCACGCGCGCTGCCGCGGTGACGGTTGCCCCGTACAAGGGCCCCCACTACTTCCAGGTGAACGACGCCATGGTCAACGCGCTGCGTCGCGTCGACGAGGGCACGATGTCCGCCGCGGATTCGTGGGCGCAGTTCGAGGCTGACGTCCAGGCGATCGGCTAACACGCACGCGGTGCGGGCCGCCTCCCACGGGGGGCGGCCCGCACCCGTCGCATCGGCCCACTACCCCCCTCGACACAGGACTCGCCTCATGACCACCACCAAGCCGCACACCGAGGTCCCCACGCCTCGCGGCCCCGAGCGCCGACCGGCGCCGCTGACCATGCGTCAGCGAATGGGGCGCTGGGACGTCAAGTTTTCTCCGTACCTCTACATCGCGCCCTTCTGGATCGTCTTCGCGATCGTCGGGCTTTTCCCGATCTTCTACACGGCCGTCATCTCGTTCCAGGAATGGGACCTCGTGCGCAACACGGGCACGATGGTCGGCTTCGACAATTTCGCCTTCGTGCTCCAGGACCGCGAGTTCTGGCTGTCGCTGCGGAACACCTTCTCGATCTTCCTGCTGTCGTCGGTGCCGCAGCTCGTCGCCGCGACCTTCATCGCCGCGATGCTCGACAAGAACATCCGCGCCAAGACCTTCTGGCGCATGGGCGTGCTGCTGCCGTACGTGGTCGCTCCGGTCGCGGTCGCCCTGATCTTCTCGAACATGTTCGGAGACCGCTACGGCCTCATCAACTCGTTCCTCAACGACATCGGCCTCAGCTCGATCATGTGGCACGTCGACGTGATCCCCAGCCATGTCGCGATTGCCACCATGGTCAACTTCCGCTGGACGGGATACAACGCGTTGATCCTGCTCGCGGCGATGCAGGCCATCCCGCGCGACCTCTACGAGGCCGCCGCAATCGACGGTGCGGGAACGATGCGCCGCTTCTTCTCGGTGACCCTTCCGCAGATCCGGCCCACGATGATCTTCGTCATCATCACGTCGACCATCGGTGGCCTGCAGATCTTCGACGAGCCGCGCATGTTCGACACGAACGGCCAGGGTGGGTCCAACCACCAGTGGGAGACCATCGCGCTCTACCTCTACAACAAGGGCTGGGTTGACTTCGACTTTGGTCGTGCGGCGGCGGTGGCGTGGATCCTGTTCCTCATTATCATCGCCATCGGACTCCTCAACCTGTTCATTACCAGGCGCTTCATTGCCGGCGATGCCGGAGCGAGCACCAAGAAGTCCAAGAAGGTGACCAAGTGACCGCCCTCAGCACCCTGATCAAGCGCAAGTCGGGCGGCGCGAGCGCCGTCACCACGATGCGCCCTAGCTGGTTCGTCTACGCGGCCCTGGCCATCGTGCTTATCGCCTCCATGTTCCCTTTCTACTGGTCGTTCCTCATCGCCTCGGGTGACCGCTTCACGGTCAATGACCCGAATCTGTCGTGGTGGCCGGGGGGGAACTTCCTCGCAAACGCGGCGACCGTCATCAACAACCCTGCCGTGAACTTCTGGAAGGCGCTCAGCAACTCGATCATCGTGTCGACCGCCGTCTCCGTGTCGACGGTCGTGTTGTCGACTCTCGCCGGCTACGCCTTCGCGAAGCTCCGCTTCAAGGGCTCGGGGCCGCTGCTCATCGCGGTCGTGGCGACCATGGCGGTGCCGGTTCAGCTCGGCATCGTGCCGCTGTACATCCTCATGCAGCGCTTCGGATGGACCGGCAACATCGGCGCCGTGATCATCCCGGGCCTCGTGACGGCGTTCGGTGTGTTCTGGATGACGCAGTACATCCAGCAGTCGCTGCCCACCGAGCTCATCGAGGCGGCGCGCGTGGACGGCTGTTCGATGATCCGCACGTTCTGGCACGTGGGCCTTCCCGCCGCGCGACCTGCGGCCGCGATGCTGTTCCTCTTCACGTTCGTGACCTCGTGGAACAACTTCATGTGGCCGTACATCGTGCTCGACCAGCAGAGCCCGACCCTTCCCGTGTCGCTGTCGATTCTGCAGGCGAACTACTTCGTGGACTACTCGCTCGTGCTCGCGGGCGTGCTGTTGGCAACGGTGCCGCTGCTCCTCCTGTTCATGTTCGCCGGACGCCAGCTGGTGTCGGGCATCATGCAGGGCGCGGTGAAGGGCTAGGAGGGGATGCCTGTCGCCGTTGGCGGGCATGGGGTCATTTTCGAGATGATGGCCTCATGCCCGCCGATGAAGGTCAGCCCATGACGACCGTCGGGCGCGCCTCCGCGCCCACCCTCGAGCTGGTGGCCGCGCGCGCGGGGGTCTCGCGCGCCACCGTCTCGAGGGTGGTCAACGGGGCTCCGTCGGTGTCGCCGCCGATCGCCGAGGCCGTGCGTCGCGCGATTCAGGAGCTCGGCTACGTCCCCAACAGGGCCGCTCGTTCGCTCGTGAGCCAGCAGTCTCAGGCGATCGCGCTGGTCGCGCCCGAGGACGTCAACCGGTTCTTTGGGGATCTGTTCTTCGCGGAGATCGTCGCGGGCATCGACGCCCGTCTCGAGAACTCCGACTACGTGCTCAACCTGATGATCGCGAATCACGACCCCAGTGGGAAGACGATGCGCTACCTGGGTGGCGGCGCGGTCGACGGTGCGATCGTGGTGTCCCACCACACGTCCGACCGCTTCCTGCGACGCATCACCGAGTCCCTTCCCGTAGTCTTCGGTGGTCGCTCCGCGGTGGCGGGGCCCGACACATACGTGGTCGACGTCGACAACGTCGCGGGAGCCGAGACGGCGACCCGCCGCCTCATCGAGCGAGGCTGCCAGCGGATCGCGACCATCGCGGGCCCGCTCACGATGCAGGGCTCGATCGACCGCCTCACGGGCTGGCGTCGCGCCCTCGACGAGGCCGGGGTCGCGGCCGGTCCCGTGGTCGACGGTGACTTCACGATGTTCGGTGCCGCGCGCGCGATGAGGGAGATCCTCGAGTCGCGTGACAAGGTCGACGGCATCTTCGTCGCCTCCGACCTCATGGCCTCCGGCGCGCTACCCGTGCTGCTCGACCGTGGCATCCGGGTGCCCGAGGACGTCGCGATCGTGGGCTTCGACGACTCGAGCGCGGCGCTGTCGACGGGTGTGCGGCTCACCACCGTGCGCCAGCCGTCGCGGGAGATGGGCTGGCACATGGCCGACATCCTCATCGACGTGCTCGCGGGGCGGACGGATCGCGAGCACTCGCTCATCCTGCCCACCGAGCTCGTGGTGCGAGACTCGGCCTAGGCAGGCAGGGTTCCCGACTCTCATACGCGTGTGCCCCGGCGCCCGAGTGGGGCCGGGGCACACGTCGCGTTAGTCGGTGCTCACCGCGATGCGGCGCGGCTTGGCCGCCTCGGACTTGGCGACGGTGACGGTAAGCAGGCCGTCCTTGTAGGACGCCGTGACCTTGTCGGGGTCGACGCGGTCGGGCAGGCGCACCGCGCGGTGGAACCGGCCGAACCTGCGCTCGACGCGACGGAAGCCCTCGGCGTTCTTCTCGTCGTAGAAGTTGCGCTCGCCGGAGACCGTAAGGACGTTCTCCTCGAGCGACACGTCCACCTGGTCGGGCTTCACGCCGGGAAGCTCCACGTGCATCGTGAAGCCGTCCTCGGTCTCCTCGACGTCGAGGGCGGGGGAGAAGGCTCCCGACAGGGTCGTGTCGGTGTCTCCAAAGAACTGCTGGACGATGCGCTGGAAGTCGTCCGGCCACGGCGACGCGGCAGCGGCCGGAACGGAGCGACGGAGAATCTCTCGTGCCATGATCTGACCTCCTTGGAGGATCGGGTGGCCCGGTCGGGATGGCGCCCTCGCGGGCGAGCGGTGAAGCGCTCCGCCTCCAGGATAAGACTTGAGCGGCCTTCGCTCAAGTCAAGCGTTCCTCCTGGCACACGAAGTGTTTCTGCCGCCCGGCCGGCGCGGTAGGCGCGCTACTCCGTGTCGTAGGGCATGCGTCCGACCCGACCGGGGTGGGTTACGTGACCCAGCCATGCGACGACGAGCGTGATGATCGCGGACAGCGCCATGCCGGCCCCGATGTGCACATGGAGCAGCAGCGCGCCGGCGAGCGCGCCGAGCCCGATCAGCACGACCGCCCCCGCGCGCCGCTTCCACGGCTGCCCGCCTCCCGTGCCCAGCACCGAGTCTGACGCGAGGCCCGTGATGGTCGAGGTGACCACCACCGTGGTGACGTCCTTGACCGCGACGTGGCGCGCGGCGGCCGCCTGGCAGCCCATCGCGAGGCCCAGGGCGGCGGTGATCGAATACTGGAGCACGTGCCCCGGCTCCGCGACGAGTGCCGCGGGCACCGCCGCCAGCGCGATGATGATGCCGACCGCGACGAAGAGCACGGTGTGGCGCGCGGTCCACGCCGCCGCCGCGCCGCGCAGCGCGCGACCCCCAGCGGCCGCGCCCGCCATGAATCCGGCCAGCGCGATCAGGGGCCCCGCGACCGGCAGCCCGGTGTCGCCCGCGAGGGCCATGCCGAGGATCACCACGTTGCCCGTCATGTTGCCGGTGAAGACGCGGTCGAGGCCCAGGTAGCCGACCGCGTCGATGATGCCGGTCGAGAACGTCAGGGCGAGCATGAGCCCCAGGTGGGCGTTGGCGGGATTGCGGCGCATCCGGTCGAGCACGGGACCTCCGGGTGGGTGGGGCCCCGGCCGGGTCCGTTGACTGCGCCCGGGGCGGCTGTAGTCTCGGCCACAGACTAGGGCACACACATCACGGGAGGTCGCGTGGCCGACTACCAGGGCATACTTCAGCCCGGCGAGAACCTGGACGGTTCCGCCTACCTTCCCGCCGACGCGTCGACGGTGGGATGGGGCCGGCTGCCGCGACGCGGAGACGCGCCCGTGGTGACTCTCGACCCGGGTGACGAGATCACGATCGACACGGTGAGCCACGAGGGCCTGTTGCCCGATCAGGGGCAGGATCCGGCCGCGTTCTTCGGCGCTCACGGCGTGCCGAGGGAGCGCGTCCTGGACGACGCGATCGCGATCGCGGCGACCCGCACGCGCCGCGCAGAGGACGGCCCTCACGTGGTGAGCGGGCCCATCGCGGTGCGGGGCGCCCGGCCGGGCGACCTGCTCGCGATCACGCTGCTCGAGGCCACGCCGCGGGTCGACTACGGCGTGATTTCCAACCGCCACGGGCGCGGCGCGTTGGCTGGCGAGATGCCCGCCGGGCCGCACGACGTCAGCGTCTTCACGCCCATCTCCCTGGAGGCGGACGGAGAGTGGCGGGGCCGCCTCCCGCTCACCGAGGGCGGCGAGCGCGCGGTGTCCTTTCCGCTCGCGCCGTTCCTGGGCATCATGGGCGTCGCGACGGACACCGCCGAGCGCGCCCACTCGGTGCCCCCCGGTGCGCACGGCGGCAACGTCGACATCCGTCACCTCACTGAGGGCGCGACGCTCTACGTCCCCGTCCAGGTGCCCGACGCGCTCGCGTACGTGGGCGACCCGCACTTCGCGCAGGGCAACGGAGAGGTCGCGCTCACCGCGCTCGAGGCCTCGCTGCGGGTGCGCGTCCGGTTCGACCTTCTTGACGCGACCGATGCGGCACGCGAGTTCGGCACCCTCGCCGGTCCGCTCGCCGCCGATGCGACGCACCTCATGCCCACCGGCATTGACGCCGACCTCGACGAGGCCATGAGGGCCTGCGTGCGTCAGGCGATCGCCCTCCTGGGAGCCCGGTATGGCATGGCACCCCACCTGGCCTACGCGTATCTGTCGGCGGCCACCGACTTCGAGATCTCCCAGGTGGTCGACCTGGTGAGCGGCGTCCACGCGCGCATCCGTCGCGCCGACTTCGAGGAGGTCCTGTGACCCTTCCGTCCGTGACGGGCGACGCGCCCGAGGGCCTGGTCGAGGCCGTGCTCGCGTACGAGGCGGCGCTCGCGGCCGACGATCAGGAGGCGCTCGCGGCGTTCTTCGTGCCCGCGGCCGACACGCTGCGGGCCGACGCGAACGGGCTGCTCGTGGGCCACGACCGCATCACGGCCTTCCGGGGCCGCCGTGGAGGTGCGGGAGTGCGCGAGGTGCGCGAGCTGCGTGTTCACGTGCTCGGCGACGCCGCCGCCCACGTGGTCACCGTCAACGCCCCCGCCTCGGGAGGACGCGGAGCCGTCTCTCAGCTGTGGGTGAGAAACGAGTCCGCGGGCTGGCGCATCGCCGCCGCCCATGTCACCGCCCCCGCCCGTGCGATCGATCAGCGTGTGTGGCGTGTGGTCGGGGCGCCGTTGGTCGCGGGCGCTCCCGACGGGCCTCTCGCGGGGGAGACGGTCGCGGTCAAGGATCTCTTCGCGATCGCTGGCCACCGCATCGGGGTGGGCGTGCGTGCGTACCTCGCCGAGTCGCCGCTCGAGCACCGCACGGCCCCTGCGGTTGCCGCCCTGGTGGACGCGGGGGCTGACGTGGTCGGCATCGCGCAGACCGATCAGTTCGCGTACTCGATCGCCGGGCTCAACCCCGACTACGGCACGCCGGTGAACCCCGCCGTGCCCGGTGGGATCCCGGGCGGCTCCAGTTCGGGGCCCGCGAGCGCGGTCGCGCTCGGCCAGGCGAGCATCGGGCTCGGCACCGACACCGCCGGCTCGATCCGCGTCCCCGCGTCCTATCAGGGACTGTGGGGTCTGCGCCCGACCCACGGCGCGGTGTCGCTCGAGGGGGTGGCGCCGCTCGCTCCGCGCTACGACACGGTCGGTTGGCTGACGCGAGACGGGGGAACGATGCTGCGGGCGGCCCGCGTGGGACTGGCCGGGTCCGGCGCGGCGCGGCCCTCAGGTGGTCTGCGCGGCGGTGGCGCGCACACCGGCGACCTGGTCGCCGCGCCTGGCGCGATGGCGTCGTGCGCGGAGCCCGTGCGGGAGGCCTTCGACCGGGCCGTCGAGCGGCTGGTCGCGACCGGACGCGAGGTCGACGCCGTCGAGCTTCCCGCCCTCGACGAGCTGCTCATGACGTTCCGCGTCACGCAGTCCGCCGAGGCGTGGCGCTCCGACGGCGCGTGGGTCGACGCCCATCCGGGCGCGCTCGCCCCCGACGTTGCCGCGCGCTTCGCGTGGGCGCGCGACGTCACCCCCGAGCGCGAGGCGGCGGCCCTCGCCGACGCCGCGCGGCTCGCCGCCGCTCTCGATCACGCGCTCGGTGACGCCGTCCTGCTCATCCCCGCCGCGGCATCGGCCGCCCCGGCGCTCGACGCGCCCGATGCGGAACTCGAGGAACGACGCCAGGCGACGCTGGGCATGACCGCGATCGCTGGCATCGCGGGGCGGCCCGCGCTGTCCGTGCCGCTGCTCGTGACCCCGGAGGGTCCCGTGGGGCTGTGCCTCGTGGGGCCGAGGGGGAGTGATCTCGCGCTGGTCGAGCTCGGCCTCGAGCTCGAGGATCACCTGGCGCGCGCATGACGTCCCGCAATCCCCGCGTAACATCCGTGCGGCACACTGTGTAAGTCACACCAACATTTCGTGGGAGGCCAGCCATGCCCCTGCCCGGCCCGATCGACCCGCCGGCCCGACTCCTCATGGGCCCGGGGCCCATCACGGCCGACCCGCGCGTGCTGCGCGCGATGTCGGCCCAACTCGTGGGGCAATACGACCCGTACATGACCCAGGTCATGGCCGAGGTGCAGGAGCTGTATCGGGGGGTGTTCGAGACCGCCAACCCGCAGACGCTGCTCATCGATTCGACGGCGCGCGGAGCGATCGAGGCGGCGCTCGTGTCGATCGTGTCGCCGGGGGACAGGGTGCTCGTGCCCATCATGGGGCGCTTTGGTCACCTGCTCGCCGAGATCGCGGGCCGTAGCGGCGCCGAGGTCCACACGCTCGACGTCCCGTGGGGGCGCGTCGCCGAGATCGACGCGATCGCGGCGGCCATGGAGCGCGTGCGCCCGCGGGTCCTCGCGATGGTGCATGGCGACACGTCGACGACGATGATGCAGCCCTTCGAGGGGTTGCGCGAACTGTGCGACCGCTTCGACTGCCTGCTCTATGCCGACGTCACCGCGACGCTGGGCGGCAACCCGTTCCCCGTGGACGGCTGGGGAGTCGATGCGGCGACCGCGGGGCTCCAAAAGTGCTTGGGCGGGCCGTCCGGCTCTGCTCCCGCGACGTTCTCGCCGCGCGCCGTCGAGGCGATCGAGGCACGCCGGTCGATCGAGGCGGGCATCCGCGTCGAGGGGGACCCGGTGGCGGCGGCTCCCATCCGCTCGAACTACTTCGACCTCGCGATGATCTTCGACTACTGGGGGCCGCGCCGGCTCAATCACCACACCGAGGCCACCACGATGCTCTACGGCGCCCACGAGTGCGCGCGCCTCGTGCTTGACCAGGGACTGGCGGCGTACCAGGAGCGTCACGCCCTGCACGGGGCCGCGATGCTCGCCGGCGTCGAGGGGCTCGGCCTCGAGGTCTACGGCGATCGCGCACACAAGATGGCGAACATCGTCGGAGTGGTGATCCCCGAGGGCGTCGACGGCGAGGCCGTGCGCGGCGCGCTGCTCGAGGAGTGGGGCATCGAGATCGGCACCTCGTTCGGACCGCTCGCGGGCCGCGTGTGGAGGATCGGCACCATGGGCTACAACGCGCGCCGCGACGCCGTGCTCACGACGCTGGCCGCGCTCGAGGCGGTGCTGCGTGCGCAGGGCCATGCGGTGCCCACGGTCGGCGGTGTCGAGGCCGCAGGCGAGTGCTACGTGAACGCCGGCGACGGGTCGCCGGCGTGAAGAGGTCCCGCGCGCGGGGCGCGTCGCCCGCCGCGATCGCCGACGCGCGCGAGGCGCTGCGCCGCTGCGACCTGCTCGCCGGGGTCTCGGCTCGCGAGGGCGCGATCGAGCGCGTCTACCTGTCGCCCGAGCACGCCCGCGCCAACGCGATCGTGTCCGGGTGGATCGCGGACGCGGGGATGAGTGCCTGGCAGGACGCCGCGGGCAACGCGCGCGGCACGTACCCCGGCGCGACGCCGGACGCCCCCGTGCTGTTGCTGGGCTCGCACCTCGACACCGTTCCCGACGCGGGCCGCTACGACGGCATCCTGGGCGTGATGATCGCGCTCGCGGTGGTCGCGCGGCTATCCGCGCGCGGCGTGCGGCTTCCCTTCGGGATCGAGGTGCTGGGCTTTGCCGATGAGGAGGGCGCGAGGTTCGGCCGCACGCTGCTGGGCTCGTGCGCCGTCGCAGGCACGTGGGAGGAGGGCTGGCTCGAACTGCGGGACGACTCCGGCATCACCCTGCGCGACGCCCTCATCACCTTTGGGCTCGACCCCGACGCGGTCGCCACCGCCGCGCTCGACCCCGCGCGCGTCGTGGGCTATCTCGAGGCGCACATCGAGCAGGGGCCGCTGTTGCTCGACGCGGACCGGCCGCTCGGCGTCGTGTCGGGAATCATGGGGGCCAAGCGCTTCGACCTCGCGATGGACGGTCAGGCGGGACACGCGGGCGGGGTGCCGATGCGTCATCGCCGCGATGCACTGCTGGGCGCGGCGGCGACCGCGCTCGCGGTCGAACGGGTCGCGCTCGACGAGGGAGTGGTCGGCACGGTCGGAGAGCTGAGGGTGTTCCCCGGCGCCGCCAACGTCATCCCTGGCCGCGCGGAGTTCTCGCTCGACGTGCGCGCAGCGACGGACGCCCACCGCGACCGGGCGTGGGAGGCGATCCGCGCGCACGCTCTCGAGGCGGCGGGTGAACGGCGGCTCACCTTCACCGAGAACCTGCGCCATGTCGCGCGCGCGACCTCCTCCGAGCGCCGCCTCAGCGAGGCGATCGAGCACGGCATTCGCACCGCGACGGGCGAGGAGCGGCCGCTCGAGCTGCTGTCGAAGGCCGGTCACGACGCGATGGCGATCGCGTCCCTGACGTCCTACGCGATGCTGTTCGTGCGGTGCGGCAACGGCGGCGTGAGCCACCATCCCGACGAGTCCGTGACGCTCGAGGACGTCGCACTCGCGATCGACGCTTTCGAGGCGGCCGTGCTCGCGGTCGCCGACCGCGCGTGAGCGGAGTGACCTACCTGCCGTCGACGTCCGCCGTGTCGACGTCGTCCGCCTCGTCGACGTCGTCCGCCGCGCCGAGCCCTGTGCAGTCCACCTCGACCGCGCCGTGAGCGCGCAGGTACGCACCCGCCCCGCGGTCCCCGTTGAGCGTCGCGAGCAGCGCGTCGACGTGCGCGGCGCCGATCAGCACCGGATGACCGGGGGTGCCCGCATCGGTGGCCCTCGCGAGCACGGTGGGATCTCCCACCCAGTGCGACGCGACGCGAGCGACGGCCTCGGGCGCAAGTCGTGGCAGGTCCACGAGGGTGATGAGCACGGCCCCCGCGCCCGCGCCGCGGGCCGTCTCGAGGCCCGCGCGCAGGCTTGCCCCGAGCCCCGCGGCCCAGTCGTCCGCCACCACACCCGTGGTGTCGTCGGGGAGCAGCTCCGCCGCGGCATCGGCGCTCGCGCCAAGCACCGCGATGACGGGCGCGCACCCCACCCCGGCGAGAAGGCGACAGGCGCGAGGGAGCCAGGCCCCGGCATCGTCCCTCACCAGGGCCTTCGGGCCGCCCAGCCGCGAACCGGCGCCCGCCGCAAGCACCACGCCTGCGAGTCGCTCTGCCATGCTGGACATCCTAAGGAGGACGCATGATCGAACCCACCCGCGAGGAACTCCTCGCGTGTCTGCACGTCGAGCGCTGGGCGGACGCGCTCGCGGCCCGCGCGTACGCGACGATGCTCGAACTTGAGCGCGCCGCGGTCGCTGCCGCGACGCCGCTGTCGCCCGCCGAGATCGACGAGGCGCTCGCGGCGCACCCCCGCATCGGGGACCGGCGCGACGGGGACGATGCCGAGGCGCGGTTCTCGCGCGAGGAGCAGTCCGCATCGGCGTCGGCAGACCAGGCTCTGGCCGCGCGGCTCGCGGCGCTCAACGCGGAGTACGAGGAGCGCTTCGGGCGCGTGTTTGTGATCCGCGCGGCCGGGCGCTCGCGCGAGGAGATTGTGGCCGAACTCGAACGGCGGCTGGACAACGAGCCCGGTGTCGAACTGGCCGAGGTGGCCGATCAGCTGCGTGGGATCGCCCTGCTGCGCCTGCGCGCGACCTATGGAGGTGAGTCATGAGTCACGTCACCACGCATGTGCTCGACGCGGCGCACGGCCGTCCCGCGGAGGGGGTCCACGTGCGGCTCCTGCACGGCGACGTCGAGGTCGCGGTCGGGGTGACCGACTCCGACGGGCGCGTGGGCTCGCTCGGGCCCGATGTGCTGCATCCCGGCACGTACACGATGGTGTTCGCGACCGGCGCGTGGTTCGCGGACCGCGGGGTCGCGACGTTCTATCCCGAGGTGCGCATCCCGTTCGCGGTCGACGGCGAGCCGCACTACCACGTGCCGCTGCTGCTCAGCCCGTTCGCGTACTCGACGTACCGCGGCAGTTGACGCGTCAGGAATCTCCGCGCGCGGTGAGGCGTTGACCCCGCGTGACTATCGACATTGAGATCTGGTCGGACGTGGCCTGCCCCTGGTGCTACCTGGGCAAGCGCCGCCTTGAGGAGGCCGTCGAGGCCTCGGGCGAGGAGGTGTCGGTCAGGTACCGCAGCTTCCAGCTCGACCCGACCATTCCGCACGGCCACCACACTCCGCACGCCGAGGCGCTCGCGAAGAAGTTCAACGCGACGCCCGAGCAGGTGCGCGAGATGAACCAGAGGATCGTGGACCTGGGCGTCGAGGCGGGCATCTCGTACGACTTCGACAGCTACATCATGGCGAACACGCGCGACGCGCACCGGCTGCTGCACCTGGCTCACGAGCGTGGGCTGGGCCCGCAGCTCAAGGAGCGGCTCATGAGGGCGCAGTTCACCGAGGGCGCGATCGTCGACGACGCCGACACCCTGGTGCGACTCGCGACCGAGGTGGGGTTGGATGCCGACGAGGCGCGGTCCGTGCTCACCTCCGATGCGTACGAGGACGCGGTCGCCGCGGACATCGCGCAGGCGGCGGCCTATGGGGCGAACGGTGTGCCGTTCTTCGTGTTCGACCGCGCGTTCGCGATCTCTGGGGCGCAGCCGGTGGAGACGTTCGCGCTCGCGCTGTCGAAGGCTCGGGAGGCGCGGGGGTCCTGATCGACCCGCGGCACCCGCGCTGTCGGCGCTGGCGGCCTGTCGTGTGAGGCGGCCACTCGCCGCGCCACCCCGTCGCCACGCGCATAGGATTCTGCGGTTTTCGAGCCCGAATCGGGCTTGGTGCATCGGATCTTGCGATTGCACGGAGCGCGGGCGGCTCTGGAGGTGCGAGCTGAGCGAGCCGTGTGAGTCGAGCGACGCGGACGCCTTCGGGAGGGCACATCCGCAGATCCTCTGCGCGAAGCGCAAATCAGCCTGAAAAGTCGCAAAATCCTATGCGCGAAGCGGTCACGGCCGCGCGTGCTGCGCGCCGCGAGCGCCTTCCGGAGTGCACGCCTCTTGACAAACGCTGTAAATCTCTCGATTATCGATACATGACTTCTCGTGTGATGGCCTGGCTCCGATTCCTGTTGATCCTCGTGCTCGTCGGCTCTGTCCTTGGACAACTGTTGATCCCGCTCATCGCGGCGGACGAGGGGCGGCGCGCACCTGAGGTCTCCCACCTGGTGGTGCCGTACTCGGTCGCCGGGATCCTCGCGGTCGCGTGCCTTCAGGCGGCGGTGGCGTGCATCTGGGCGCTGCTCGGCATGGTCGAGTCCGGTCGCATCTACACGAGGCGCGCTCTTCGCTGGGTCGAGGCCATCGCATGGTGCGGTGGACTCGCGGCGGCGATCTGCGCGGCTACGGGCGCGCACCTGGTCGCGTGGGAGGGGATCGGTGGCCCCGGAGTGGTTCTCGGTGGGGTCGCTGCGGTGGTGGCGGGAGGCGCGTTCGTACTCCTCATGATCGTGATGCGAGGGTTGCTTGCCGTCGCGATCTCGGACCGCGCCGAACTCGCCGAGGTGATCTGATGCCGATCATCGTGGATCTCGACGTCATGCTTGCCCGGCGGAAGATGTCGGTCGGAGACTTCGCTCTGCGCGTGGGTCTGTCGCCCGCCAACGTCGCGGTGCTGAAGAACGGCCGCGCGAAGGCGATCCGTTTCACCACCCTCGAGCGCATCTGCGACGTCCTCGACTGCCAGCCTGGCGACATCCTCCGGTGGGAGTCGGCGTCCGAGTAGCTGGCGGATCGCAACAACGGATGCGCGAAGAGGCGGGCCCGTCGCCGGACCCGCCCCTTCGCTATGCCTGGTGAGAACCTACTTGCGGTGCTCCTGGTAGTACGCGATGAGCGCCTGCGTCGAGGCGTCCTGCGCGTCCAGTGCGGCGGCGTCGCCCTCGACCGCTGGGGCGATTTGTAGCGCGAGCTGCTTGCCGAGCTCCACGCCCCACTGGTCGAACGCGTTGATGCCCCACACCACGGACTGCGTGAAGGTGATGTGCTCGTACAACGCGATGAGCTGGCCCACCACGGAGGGCGTGAGCGACGGCGCGAAGATCGAGGTCGTGGGCTTGTTGCCCGCGAACGTGCGCGCGGCGACGAGGGCGCCGGTGGTGCCCTCGGCCTCGACCTCGGCTGCGGTCTTGCCGAACGCCAACGCCTTGGTCTGCGCGAGGAAGTTCGCGAGGAAGAGAGCGTGGACGTCCTGGCCGCCGTCCTTGAGCGGGTACGCCGGGTTGACCACCGCGATGAAGTCCGCGGGGATCAGCAGCGTGCCCTGGTGAATCAGCTGGTAGAACGCGTGCTGGCCGTTGGTGCCTGGCTCGCCCCAGAAGATCTCTCCCGTCGCCGTGGTGACGGGAGAACCGTCCCAGCGCACGGACTTGCCGTTGGACTCCATCGTGAGCTGCTGCAAATAGGCAGCGAAGCGGTGCAGCTGCTGCGCGTAGGGGAGCACCGCGTGCGACTGCGCGCCGAGGAAGTTGACGTACCAGACGTTGAGCAGGCCCATGAGGACGGGCACGTTCTTCTCGAGCGGAGTCTCCGCCATGTGGCGGTCGACCGCGTGGAAGCCGGCGAGCAGCTGGCGGAACACGTCGGGGCCGAGCGTGATCGTGAGCGACAGGCCGATCGCCGAGTCCACGCTGTAGCGGCCGCCCACCCAGTCCCAGAAGCCGAACGCATTGGTCGGGTCGATCCCGAACGCCGCGACCTTGTCGAGCGCGGTCGAGACCGCAACGAAGTGGTGCGCGACCGCATCGTCCTTGAGTGCGTCGGTCGAGACGTCGACGCCAGCCGCGGCGAGCGACGTCCACAGCCAGTCGCGCGCGAGGCGCGCGTTGGTGAGGGTCTCGAGCGTGGTGAAGGTCTTCGAGGCGACGATGAACAGGGTGGTCTCGGGGTCGAGCCCCTTGACCTTCTGCGCGATGTCAGTGGGGTCGATGTTGGACACGAAGCGCGCCGAGATGCCAGCGGTGGCGTAGGGCTCGAGCGCCTCGTAAACCATGACGGGGCCCAGGTCCGAGCCGCCGATGCCGATGTTCACCACGTGCGTGACGCGCTTGCCGGTGATGCCGCGCCACTCGCCGGATCGCACCTTCTCCGCGAAGGCGTACTCCTTCGCGAGCACCTCCTGCACGTCCTGGTCGACATCCTGGCCGTCGACCACCAGGTGCTCGACGTCGCGGGCGGGCCTGCGCAGTGCGGTGTGGAGCACCGCGCGGTCCTCGGTGGTGTTGATGTGTTCGCCGGCGAGCATCGCGGCGTAGCGCTCGGCGACCTTGGTCTCCTGTGCGAGCTTCACGAGCGCGGCGAGGATCTCATCGGTGACGAGGTTCTTCGACAGGTCGACGTGGAGGTCGGCGACGTCAAGGGTCAGTCGCTCGACGCGCGTGGGATCCGCGGCAAACCAGGCGCGCAGATCGGGGGCGAAGCCGTCCTTGAGCGAGGTGAGCTCGGCCCAGGCGGACGTGGTCGTGGGATCGATGGGTGCAGTCACGGGTGTCAGGCTAGCCCGGTTGACTGGCACGCGGGTAGGACCTCAGTGCATGCGATCGGTTCAGGTGAGTCCGAGCGCGTCATCGAGGCGATCGCGCCAGTCCGCACCGGCGAGTCCGGCACGGTCGACGAGGTCCCGCCAGTCGACCCGGGCGTGCTCGAGGGCGTCCTCGAAGAGCGTGAGGTCGCCGCGAGCGGCGAGCAGGGCCGCAGCCTGAAGCCGCTCGGGGTCGACTCCCGGGTTCACCGTGAGGCGCTCGAGCGCGCTGACAACTCTGGGCGCGGAGCGGCCGAAGTCCTCGCCTGCTCGCTCCGCGATCCGATCGCTCACCACTGCCACGGCGAGGATCCTCTCACGCGGCGACGCGCGCATCGTCCCGCGAGGTGTGTGTCGTCCCGCGAGGTGCTCAGTGCCCGAATCGAGCGATTCTGGGCACTGAGCACCTCCCAGGACGCAGAGGGGCGGGGCAGCGCGCAGGGGCGGGGCAGCGCGCAGGGGCGGGGCAGCGCGCAGGGCCGCACAGCGCGCACCTCACATTTCCGGCGCGACCACCCGCTTGCCCGCGACGTACACCTCGGCGATCGCCGGCTGCCGCAGCCCCATGAGCAGCGTGAACAGCTCCTCGAGGGTCGCCTGCTCCTCATCATCCGAGCGGATTCCCATGGTGAGCATCCCCTCGAGCGGCTCCCAGCGCGACACGTCGATCAGCAGGAAGTCGGCGTCCTTGCCCGCGTCGAGGTTGCCGAACGCGTGCTCCATGTCGAGCGCCCTGGCCCCCGCGAGCGTCGCCGCGAACAGCAGCTCCGCGGGGTGCAGCGCCGTCCCCGCGTCCCCCTCCTCGGAGATGTGGACCTTGTAGCAGTCGCCGGCCACGCGCGAGATGAGCCACTCGTCGCCGGCCCCCACGTCGGTGCCCAGCGCCACGTTGACCCCCGCGTCGACGGTCGCCCGCCACGGCATCGTCCCTGAACCGAGGAACAATTGGGACGTGGGGCAATGCGCGATCGACGTGCCCGTCTCCGCCATTCGCGCAAGTTCGCGAGGCTGCGAGTGGACCGCATGCGCGAGCGAGGAGCGCCGGCCCAGCAGCGAGTGGCCGCCGACCTTCGAGCCGGGAAGGAAGCGTCCGTCGTACGTGTCGAGGTAGGTCTCGACGCCGTACTGGCCGAGCACCGCCGCGATCTCGCCGTCGCCCTTGCGGTTGTTCTCGTTGAGGTGGCTGTGGAAGTACACGCCGCGCAGCTGTGCCTCGTCGTACAGCTCGCCCATCGCCGCGAGCGTGAGCGGCGTCACCGACAGCGAGAAGCGCGGGACGATCGCCACCTGCACGTGAGCGGTGCGCGGGTCGCCCGTGTCGACCGCGTGCCAGCGGTCGATCTCGTCCGCGACCAGTGAGATCGCGGTGTCTTCCGACGTGAGGAGGGCCGATGCCGCGGGTGGCCCCACCGTCTGGACGCCCCGCCCGGAGACGATGCGCAGTCCCGCCTCGAGCGTCGAGCGGTACAGCGCGTCCTGCGCCACGGGGAAGGCGCTGCCGAAGACCATCGCGGCGGTGGTGCCCGCCGCGATGCGGCGGCGCGCGAAGTACCTCGCGGCGCGGTCGGCAAAGTCGGGATCCGCGAACTGTGACTCGGTGGGGAAGATGCAATGGTCGAGCCATTCGAGCAGCTGGCCGCCGCCGTGAGCCGCCGTCGCATACGACTGGGGGAAGTGCACGTGCGCGTCGACGAAGCCGGGCAGGAGGTAGTCCGCCCGGGTGACCGGGGCATCGTCCCACTGCGGCGGCAGCGCCGCGAACTCACCCAGCCACAGGATCTCGCCGTCCCCCGAGACCACGAGCGCGCCGTCGGGGAGCGAGACCAGCGCGGCGGGGACCTCGGACTGGGCCGGGGCGCCCGCGATGTGGAAGACGTGGGCGCGATAGACGTGCGTCCCGCTCACACCAGCCCCGTGTACTGCTGCCATGCCGGACCCGCGGCGGGCGCGTCCTCGCGGGTCACGGAGGCCTGGATGAGTCCGTAGGGGCGGTCGTCGGCGTGGAAGACCTCGTTGGCGTTGTCGATGCCGAAGCGCCCCAGGTCGTACAGGAAGTGGTGCTTGTTGGGCGCGCTGAGTCGCACCTCGACCAGCTCGGGCACGGCCTCGAGTGCGGCCTTGCCCATCTCGTAGAGCGTCTGCTGGAGCGCGAGAGAGTGGTGGTCCGCGAACGTCTCGACCAGGGCGGCCTTGATCTCCGCGTAGGACTCGTCGAAGTCGAACGTCGCGGCGTCCACGTCGCCGAATCGCCACTTCGCGACCAGCGAGGTCGCCATGATGCGATCGGACGTGGGCTCGAGGACCGTGTACTCGTCGGAGAGGAAGCCGTGGAACTCCGAGCCGGTGGACTTCAGCACGGTGAGGTCCTTGAGGCCGCCGGTGATCCACGTCGCGCCGTCCTCGACGGTGACCGCGACGGTTCGCACCTCCTGGCCCGCACGCACCCACGTGTGGTCGTGCTCCGCGCCGCCCACGCTCACGCGCTCCCACGCGAACTCCTCGAGCTCGACCCTCGCCTGGTCGACGGGCTCGATATCCGCGATGAAGTGCGTCGCGAGGGCGAGGGCGTACCGCTCGAGGCTTGCGAGTCCGACCGTCTTGGCGTACGCGTAGGCCGTCTGCTTCTGCGTGTCGGTCGGCAGGACGGCACCCTGGTCGCCGGTGAGGTGGGCGTCGTCGAAGCGGCCCCGGAGGCACGTCGAGACGTTGACGTCGCGGATCTCGTGGCGCGCGCTGTCGCGCACGATTCGGACGATGCGGTTCTCGGCCTTGCCGTACTGGTTGTCGCCCAGAATGATGCCCATGGTGGAGCCCTTCGATCGGATGGTCAGGCGTGCATGCAGCGCCCCTCGGTCCACGGTAGCCACCGCGCGTTACGTGGGCATTTCCTCACGTAACGCTCCGATGGCGGGCCCGCGGCGCCGCCCGCTACAGTCGCGGCATGGGTGACACTCCGGGGGGCGGAGAGAACGGTCACGCGCCGGCGCCGGCGCCGACGCCGGCGCGGGCGCCGTGGCGGACGGCGGTGCGCGCGCTGATCGTGGTGGCTGCGATCGGCGCGGCCCTCGTAATCGCGGTGCCGGCGGTGCTGGTCGCGTGGGAGCAGCGATCCAACGATGGCCAGGCCGCGGAGCAGGCGCGTTGGGAGGTGGCGACCGCATTCGAGGGGATGGCTGGGTGCGTGGCGCTCGAGACGAGCGAGCTGGCCGCCCCCGCGGACGGCTCGGACGCCGTGGCCGTGGTTCGCGACTGCGCCGGCAAGGGTGTCACGAACGCACGTTCGGACATCGTCGGCGAGCAGGTTGACGGCGAGGTCGCGACGGTTGTGGTGAGGACCGGGGCATCGGCCGAGACGGGCGGGGGCGCGGATTGGTTCGCGGGGCACGCGAGTGCGGGTGGTTGCTGGTCGGTGACCATCGATGCAGGCGCCCGGACCATCACCGGTCTCGAGGACGTGCCGTGTGCGGACGCCGACGTGGCGTTCTCGTCCGAGACGGGCGTCGTGGCCCTGCAAGGCGACCACTCCGAGACGCCCGCGACGGTGACTCCTGCTGTCGCGGGCGAACTCTCCGCGATCCACGTCGAGACGGGAGACCGCATCTGGACCGGGGACATCGTCGCCGAGATCGACGGCCGTCCCGTGGTCGCCTACGCGGGGCCCGCGCCGTTCGAGAGCGCAGACGGATGGACCCCCGAGTCGGATGCGCGAGCCGCTGGGGCATGGACCCGAACCCATGCGAAGCAGTGGATGCTCGCGGAGGCGGGCTACGGCAACAGCGCCGTCGATGGCCTCCACGGTCCGCGCACCGTTGAGGCGATCCGTGCCTTCAACGCGGACCAGGGGCTGGCGAGCGACGAACTCGACGAGCCCTTCCTGGTGTGGATCGGTGACCTCGATCGCTCGGGTGAACGCGATCCGGATGGAGTGGTGGTCACGGCGGTGTTCGCTTCGCCGGGTGAGTCGATGAACGGCGACGCTCTCTTCGCACTCGGGCGCGACACCTCGCGCTGACCGTGCGGCGCTGCCCCTGCCCCTGCCCCTGCCCCTGCCCCTGCCGCGGCTCCGCCACACGAAAACGCGGCTCCGCCACACGCCCGCGCGCAATGGGACGCTCACCGTCGCTATTCGCAGGTCCGTGCTCGCCATGGGACATCCATGGTCGCTCGCGTGTGGCGGAGCCGCGGCACGCGCCTTTAGGGCCGCCCGATCATGACGCCGTCCGCCGTCTCGGATCCGCCGATCCACACGCGCCGCGCACGGCCCATGAGTCGCGCGCCGTCGAATGCGCTCACGGGGTTGCGGTGTTCGAGGTCCGCCGCGTGTACCTCGAATGGCGCGTCCGGCGCGAAGGCCACGAGGTCCGCGTCGCGCCCGACCGAGATCGCGCCCTTGCCGCCCAGCCCCGCCCATGCGGCGGGACGTGTGCTCACCCAGCCGACGGCATCGGCCAGAGGAAATCCGCGCGCCCGCGCCCCCGTCCACACGGCGGCCACCGACACCTGCAGCCCCGCGATCCCGCCCCACGCGGCGGCGAAGTCGCCCGCGCCGGCGAGCTTGAGCTCCGCGGTCGCGGGAGAGTGGTCCGAGGCCACGAAGTCGATCGTGCCGTCCGCGAGCGCCGCCCACAGCGCCTCGCGGTTCGCGGCGTCGCGGATGGGCGGGCAGCACTTGAACTGCGTGCCGCCCGCGGGGATGTGCTCGGCATCGAAGGTCAGGTAGTGAGGGCAGGTCTCGGCGGTGAGGGGCAGTCCTTCAGCCTTCGCGGCGGCCACCAAGGGCAGGGCCGATGCCGCGGACAGGTGGAGGATGTGCGCGCGCACCCCGGTGGCGCGCACCCCGTCGATGACGGCCGCGATCGCGCTCAGCTCGGACGCCTCGGGGCGCGAGTCGACAAAGCCCTGGTAGTCGCGGCCTCCCGCATGGGGCAGGAGCCCGGCAGGGTCCTCCGCATGCACGATCAACCTGCCCCCAAAGCCGGCGATCTCCTCCATCGCGGAGCGCAGCTGCCCGCGGTCGAGGTGGCCGAACTCGTCGACGCCGCTGGGCGCGAGGAAGCACTTGAAGCCGAACACCCCCGCGTCCCACAGCTCGCGCAGGGAGCCCAGATTCTCGGGTACCGCTCCGCCCCAGAACCCCACCGTGACGTGGGTCTTGCCTGTGGCCGCCGCGCGCTTGGCGTCGAGAGCCGCCGGAGTAGTCGTGGGCGGGATCGAGTTGAGCGGCATATCAATCAGGGTGGTCACGCCGCCCGCACGCGCGGCACGGGTCGCCGAGTCGAAGCCCTCCCACGCGGTGCGGCCGGGCTCGTTGACGTGCACGTGGGTGTCGACCGCGCCCGGCAGCAGGACCTCGTCAGGAGCCAGCGTGATCTCCGCTCGCGCATCGACCGGCGCATCGACAGAGGTGATGGCGACGATCCTCCCGCCCGCGATGGCGACCGCGGCGGGGCCCTCGCCGCCCGGCAGGATGGCGCGCGGCGCGCGAATGACGAGGTCCGAGGTCATGAGATCCCTCCGGGTCGGGTGACAGACTGGCGCTCGTGTTCGAGATCGCGCGAGAGGCGCTGGCAGTGCTCCACGAGGGCGGCTCGCTGGGGGTCGTGGTGGTGACGGGAGTGCACGGCTCGACGCCGCGCGCGCCGGGATCCGCCATCGCGGTGTGCGCGGACGGGCGCGCCTTGGGCGCCGTCTCGGGCGGCTGCATCGAGGGCGAGGCCTACGAGCTCGCGTTGTCGCGCCTGGCAGATCGCTCTCCGCTGACGCAGACACTCGGCGGTGAGGGCGATCTCTACCGCCCGGGCCTCGCGTGTGGCGGAGCCGTCGACGTCCTCGCCTTCCACGTGGGACCTGGCGACCACGACATCGTCTCCGCGCTCGAGCGATCCCTCGAGGACGGCGAGGTCACGCTGACCCTCCCCGGCGGCGCCGTCGTGACCCGACCGCGCGCGCCGCGGCTGGTCATCGTGGGCGCCGTCGACTTCACGCCCGCGCTCGCGGCGGCCGGCCGGGCGCTGGGATACCGCGTGATCGTGGTCGACCCGCGGCCGGTCTTCGCGACCCCCGAGCGGCTGCCCGCGGCGCACGAGGTGCACGTCGCGTGGCCCGACCGCTTCCTCGCGGGCCTCGAGATCGAGCCCAGCACGGTGATCTGCGTCCTCACGCACGACGACCGCATCGACGTTCCCGCGCTCGCGGCCGCGCTCGCGAGTCCCGCCGGCTACGTGGGCGCGATGGGTTCGCGGGTCGCGTCCGAGCGCCGGCTCGCCCGGTTGCGCGAGGCCGGGGTGGGGGATGATGCCCTGGCGAGGTTGCGCTCGCCGATCGGCCTGGATTTGGGCGGGTCGAGTCCCGCGGAGACCGCGGTCGCGATCCTCGCCGAGGTGATCGCGACGCGCGCGGGCGCGAGCGGGAGGCCGCTGGGCGAGACGCGCGGGCCGATTCATCCCCGTCACGAGTCCTGAGCGTCCCGCGGCGCGGATGACGCGAGGCGCCACACGCGGTCGCGCGTCATCGGCAGCTCCATGGGCCGCGCCCCGATCGCGCGGCGGATCGCGTTCGCGAGCGCGGGCGCGACGGGGTTGTAGGGCGACTCCGACATCGACTTCGCGCCCATCGGCCCGAGCACGTCCGAGGTGTCCGCGAAGTAGACCTCCGTGTCGGGCACGTCGGCCATCTGAGGCACGCGATACACGCGGAAGGCGGGGTTGGCAGGGGCGCCGTCCTCGCCCACAAGGACCTCCTCGTACAGCGCCGAGCCGATGCCCTGCGCGACGCCGCCCTCGACCTGGCCGCGGCACTGGGCGGGGTTGAGCACCACGCCCGCGTCGGCGGCCTGGACCGACTGCAGGATCCTGACCGTGCCGGTATCGGGTTCGACGGCAACGCGGAACGCCTGGACGTTGAACGCGAGCGAGCGGACCTTGCCGTCCGTGGCGCCCTCCGCGGAGAGCCCCTCGGGCGGGATCTCCGCTCCCGCGTCGAGGCGTGCCCGTAGCGCGACGGCAGCGGCGTGCACGGCCTTGCCCGCGACCGTGATGCCGGTCGATCCCCACGCCCCCGTGTCGTGCGTGGTCGCGTCGGTGTCGGAGGTGCGCAGCCGCACCGCGGTGGGCGCGAGGCCCAGCGCCTCCGCGGCGATCTGCGTGAGCACCGTGTGCGTGCCATTGCCGAACTCGACCGTGCCTGCCGCGACCAGCGCGGTGCCGTCGGGGAAGGCCGTGACCGATGCGGTGGCGGGGTGACCGCGCGGCGGGATGGTGGCGATCATGCTGAGCGCCATGCCCTCGCCCACGGACCAACCGGCAGGGGCCTCGACGCCGTTGCCGCGTGCGAGCGCGGCCTCGGCCAGGTCGAGACACTGGTCAAGCCCGTAGGAACCGAAGACGAGGTCCTCATGGTGGCGCCGCTCCGTGACGCCGAGCTTGTCGCCGTCGCGGACCGCGTTGATGCGCCGCAGCTCGAACGGATCGATCCCGAGCTTCAGCGCCAGTTCGTCGAGCGCGGACTCCACCGCGAAGATCACCTGCCCCAGCCCGTACCCGCGGAACGCTCCGGCCGGGGTCGTGTTCGTGTACACCACCTCGGCGTGGAGCCGCTTGGCGGGGGAGCGGTAGGCCTCGAGGGACTCCGCGCAGCCGTGGAACATCACGCCGATGGCGTGATTGCCGTACGCGCCCGTATTCGAGAGCACCTCGATGTCCATCGCGGTGAGGCGGCCGTCCGAATCGGCACCCAGCGTGGCGGTGACGCGGAACGGGTGACGCGTCGCGGTGCGGATGAACTCCTCCTCGCGCGTCATCTCGTACGCGACCGGCCGCCCGGTGTGCAGCACCGCGAGCGCCACGATGTCCTCGGTGAAGATCTCCTGCTTCCCGCCGAAGCCCCCGCCCACGCGCGCCGTGAACACGCGGATGGACCCGGGGTCGCGGCCCAGGACGAGCGCGAGCTCGTCGCGGGTCAGGAACGGCACCTGGCTGCTGGTCCGAAGGGTGAGGCGGCCGTCCTCGTCGATCCATCCCAGGCTGCCGTGCGTCTCCAGTTGCGCGTGGCTGACGCGCGCGGTCGACCAGGTGCCCGTCGCGATCGCGGTGGACCGCGCGAGGCCGCGGCCCACGTTGCCATAGCTGCCCCGCCACGAGGCGATGACGTTGCGGCCCGACTCGGCCACGCCGTCCTCGGGGGTCAGCCCCGGGTGGATCACCGGCGCGCCGGGGGAGCGCGCCTCCTCGGGGTCGAGCACGGCCGGCAGCACCTCGTACTCGACTCGCAGCGCGGCGCACGCCGCCTCCGCAATCCCGGCGGTCTCGGCCACCACTGCCGCGACGCGCTGGCCGCGGAAGCGCATCACGGAGTCGAGGATGCGGGTGTCGCGGGGGTCGTCCATCCGGGAGGCGTGCCGGGCGGTCGAGAAGCGGATGGCGGGCGCGTCCTCATGGGTGAGCACCGCGAGCACGCCCTCCATCGCGAGGGCCGCGGAGGCGTCGATGGAGACGATGCGCGCGTGGGCGTGCGGGGAGCCGAGCACCTTGAGATGAGTGAGGCCGGGCACGTCCGCGTCGAACGTGTACGGCTCGCGACCCTGCACCACCCGGGCCGCCGCGGGAGGCTGGGCGCTCGCGCCCACGGCGACCGGCGCATTGTCCGCCGCGCCCGTGCTGGGGCATCCCACGCATGCGCCGCCGCAGCCGCGGACGGCGTGCTCGACGGCCTCGCGAATGGGTCGGTAGCCGGTGCAGCGGCACAGGTTGCCCTTGAGCTTGCGGTCCAGATCGGGGAGGTCGTCCTCCGTGAGCGTCGACGCGGTGACGGTCATGCCGGGGGTGCAGAAGCCGCACTGGAAGGCGAAGTGGCGCGCGAAGGACTCCTGCACGGGGTGGAGGTCCTCGCCCGGAGCGAGGCCGCCGGCGGTGGTGATTGCCGCGCCGTCCGCCCGCTGGGCGGGATACAGGCACGAGTGCACGGGGGTGCCGTCCACCAGCACGGTGCATGCTCCGCAGTCGCCCGCGTCGCAGCCCTTCTTGACCTCGAAGGTGCCACGTTCGCGCAGGTACGTCCGCAGGCACTGGCCGGGGCGCGGCTCGCCCTCGAGGGGTGCGCCGTCGACGCTGATCCTCACGAGGCCTCCGCAAGATCGTTGATCACGCGCGCCGCGAGGACCCCGGCGACGTGCCTGCGCCAATCCGCGGCGCCGAGCGCGTCGGAGTAGTAACCCTCGGCAGACTGGGCCGCCTCGCGCGCCTCGGCCGGGGACGGAAGGGCATCCCAGCGGAGCACGGTGGGGGTGAGGGTCGCCGCGGTGATGACCACCACCGCGGTGCCGTCCGCGTGCGCGCGGCCGCTCGCGACCGCGCCCGAACGGCCCAGCTCCGCGAGCGCGATCTTGTGCAGCGACGTGCGCGCGCCCAGCGCGTCAGCGGAGATGCGCACCTCCCGAACGAGCTCGCCGTGGGCGAGCGAGGTGGTGCCGTTTCCCGTGGGCAGCGACGCGACGGGGACGATGCGCTGGCCGCCATCGGGCGTCCAGATCACCGCATCCGCGTCGAGCGTCGCGCACGCGGCCAGCATCGCTCCGGCGGCGTAGGCGCGGCAGATGTTGCCGATGACGGTGGCCTCGTTCCAGATCTTGAAGCCCGCAAGTAGCGCATGGGCCGCCATCTCGAACAGCGGCTGCGCGGCCCAGCCGGGCCGCGCGGGCTCCGCGAGGAGCCGCGCGATGGTGCACGTCGGGCCGATCGCGAGCCCGGCATCGTCCACCCGCAGGACGTCCCACCCCATGCCCGACAGGTCGACCAGCCCCGTGACATCGGGGTTGGCCTCCGAGAACAGCCAGGTACCACCCGCGAGGAAGCGCTCGCCGGCGGCGAGGGTGAGGTCCGCGCGGGTGGTCGCGCGGCGGAAGCCGGTGACGGCGGTGAGATCCATGTCGCCTCCCTCCTGGCTGGCCTTGGTTCGGGGAAGTCTGCCACGGCCGAATGTCACGTTTGTGTCACGTGCGCACGAATTTACGAGGGCGAAACACAAGTGCGCATGTTGGTGAAATCTACATTCCCTAGCGTCGACCGCGACGCCCCGGGCATGCGCCCGGCCGTCGACGGAACCACCCCACCACTGTTCCGCCCGACGGATGCCGCGTCCACTCAACGAGGGAGAACCACATGCGTTTCACGTTCGGGAAGGCCGGGCGTCGCGCCGCGGTCACCGCCGCGGCCGCCGTCGCCGCGCTCGCGCTCGCGGCCTGCTCGTCCGGCGAAGCCGCGCCTGCCGGCAGCGAGTCCGCCGAGGGCGAGGCCGCCGCATCGTTCGGCGACTTCTCGGTCCAGTTGTCGTGGATCAAGAACGAGGAGTTTGCGGGCGAGTTCTTCGCGGACTCGAAGGGCTACTACACCGAGGCGGGCTTCGACTCCGTCACGCTGACCCCCGGTCCGTCGACCGGCGTCGCGGAGCTGGTCTCCGGCACCGTCGACGTCGCGCTCTCCGACGCGGTGTCGATCGGCTCGGCCGTCGCCAACGAGGACGCGCCGCTCAAGATCATCGGCGCCACGTACCAGAAGAACCCCTTCACGATCCTGTCGCTGGCCGACGGCGGCAACATCGTCACGCCCGAGGACATGATCGGCAAGAAGATCGGCGTGCAGGACTCGAACACGTCGCTGTTCATGGCGCTGCTCGCCGCGAACGGCATCACCGAGGACCAGCTCGAGATCGTGCCCGTGCAGTACGACCCCGCGCCGCTCACCAACGGCGAGGTCGACGGCTTCGTCGCGTACCTCACCAACGAGTCGATCACCGTTGCCGCGGCCGGCTACGAGATCGTGGACCTGCCCTTCGCGGACAACGGACTGCCGTTCGTCGCGGAGACCTTCTCCGTCACCGACGAGGCGATCGCGAACAACCGTGAGGCGCTCAAGGCCTTCCTGGTCGCGGAGATCAAGGGCTGGACCGATGCCGTGAACGACCCCGAGGAGGGCGCTCGCCTCGCGTACGAGGAGTACGGCGTCGACCTCGACCTCATCCCCGAGAACTCGATCGCGGGAGCCATCAAGCAGGCCGAGGACCTGCTGGTGTCCGAGGAGACCGAGGCTAACGGCCTCTTCACCATCTCGGAGTCGCTGCAGACCGAGACGGTCGCGTCGCTCGCCGGCGCGGGCATCACGATCGAGGCGGCCGACCTCTTCGACCTCTCGCTGCTGGCCGAGGTCTACGAGGAGTACCCCGAGCTGATCGCGTACGCGGGCTGATCGTGAGCCCCACTGCCGAGGCCGGTGTCCAGGGAACTCCCCTGGGCACCGGCCTGCAGATCACCGGACTGTCCAAGGTCTTCACCACGCGCGGACGCCAGGTGGTCGCGCTCGAGGACACGGACCTGCACACGGATCGCGGGTCGTTCCTCGCGTTGCTGGGTCCCTCGGGCTGCGGCAAGTCGACCATCCTGCGCATCCTGGCCGGTCTCGAGCAGCCCACCACGGGCACCACGCGGGTCGACGGCCGTAGCCCCAAGGACCTGCGCGCGTACAACGAGCTCGGGATCGCGTTCCAGGACTCGGCGCTCTTGCCGTGGCGCAGCGTCTACGCGAACATCCGGCTGCCGTTCGAGGTGGCCGGCGTCGCGGTCGACGACGCGTACATCCGCGAGCTCATCGAGCTCGTGGGGCTCACGGGATTCGAGAAGGCCAAGCCCGCCCAGCTGTCCGGCGGCATGCGCCAGCGCGTGTCGATCGCCCGCGCGCTCGTGCTCAAGCCCTCGGTGCTGCTGCTCGACGAGCCGTTCGGAGCGCTCGACGACATGACGCGCCAGAAGCTCAACCTCGAGCTCATGCGGATCCTGTCCGCCAAGCCGGCCACGACTCTGCTGGTGACGCACGGCATCACGGAGGCGATCTTCCTCGCGGACCAGGTCGCGGTCATGAGCCCGCGGCCGGGCCGCGTCAAGGAGATCATCGAGATCGACTTGCCGCGCCCGCGCACCCCCGAGATCCAGCGCTCTCCCGAGTTCCACGCGTATGTCGACCACGCCTCCGAGCTGCTGTTCGGGGGAGACGACTGATGGAGCGTCGACTGCCGCCGTGGGCGAGTGGCGCGCTCGGCGCGGTCGGAATTGTCGCCGCGTGGTGGATTCTCTCCGTCACCGTGTTCGCGAACGTGGGATCGGGGAACACCAAGGCGGTGCCCACGCCGTGGCAGGTGGCGCAGGGCTATGCCGATTCCGGCTGGGAGTTCTACGTCCGCAACTTCACGGTGACCCTCAACGAGGCGGCCCAGGGCTACCTGTGGGGCAACGGCATCGCGCTACTGCTCGCGGGAATCGTGCTCGTCGCCCCCCGTCTCGACGGCGTGGTCAACCAGATCGCGGTCATCACCTACTGCATCCCGATCGTCGCGATCGGCCCCATCATCCTGCTGATCCTGGGCCCGCCGAAGCCGGGCGAGCCCTCGGGCACTGCCGTGTTCCTCGCCGGGTTGTCGGTGTTCTTCACCACCGTCGTGGGCGCGCTGCTTGGCCTCAAGTCCGCGGACAAGGCGAGCCTCGACGTGGTGGCCGTGTACGGCGGCTCGCGCTTCACGCAGCTGCGCAAGGTGCGCATCATCGCGGCGGCTCCCGCGATCCTCACGGCGCTGCAGATCGCCGTGCCCGCCGCGTTCCTCGGCGCCGTGCTCGGCGAGTACCTGGGCAAGGTCGAGACGGGAATCGGCCCCGCGATGGTCATCGCGCAGCAGTCGCTCAACTCGCCCCGCGTGTGGGGCATCGCGCTCGCGTCGGGAGCCGTCGCTCTCGCCGGCTACCTGATCGTGGGCCTGCTGACGCGGCTCGCCACTCCGTGGTCGAGGGGGGCCGCCTCATGACCGCGACCGTGGCATCGTCCTCTCTCCAGGGCGAGATTCGGCGCGAATCGCGCCGCGCGACGCTGAGGGCGCTCGGCTCCTCGGTGCTGACCCTCGTGCTCACCCTCGTCGCGGTCCTCGTGATGTGGCAGGGCTCGATCTGGGCCTTCGGGTTGTCGCCCTACATCGCGAAGGGTCCCGTGCAGGTGTGGGAGCACCTTTTCGTCGACGACGACGCGGCGGAGAACCTCTCGACGCTCATGGCACTGCTCGGCGAGACGCTCGTCGACGCGGGCATCGGATTCGTGGCGGGACTCGCGCTCGCGCTCGCGACGGCATCGGCCTTCCAGCTGTCGAAGGGCCTCGAGCACGCGCTCATGCCGCTCGCGCTGCTGCTGCGCTCGGTGCCGCTCATCGCGTTCGCGCCGGTCATCATCATGATCTTCGGACGCGAAGCCGCGACCACCGCCGTGATGGGCGCGATCGTGGTGCTCTTCCCGGCGCTCGTGAACATCGCGTACGGGCTCAAGAGCGCCTCGCCCCAGATGAACGATGTCGTGGCCGTGTACGGCGGCGGCCCCGCCACCGCGCTGCGGAAGGTGGCGCTGCCCTCCTCCCTTCCCGCGTTCTTCGCCGCGGTCCGGATCTCGGCCCCCGGCGCCATCACGGGTGCCCTCCTCGCGCAGTGGCTCGCGACAGGACGGGGGATCGGCGGCGCGATCGGCGGCTACGTCTCCTCGGCACAGTTCTCGGATGTGTGGGCCGCCGTCGTGGTGGTCACGCTCGTCTCGCTCGTGCTCTATAACCTGGTGCTCATCGTGGAAAACACGGTGCTGGCGCGGATGGGCATGCATCCGGAGAAGAGAGTGTGACCTTGGCGACGACGCACGGTGAGGCCGACGTGGACGAGGCCGCCGTGCGGCTGGGCGCTCGCGTGCGCGAGCTGCGCAAGGCGCGCGGCCTCACACTCGTGGCGCTCGCGGAGGCGACCGACCTCTCGCACCCGTTCCTCAGCCAGGTCGAGCGTGGACTCGCGAACCTGTCGCTGCAGTCGCTGCGTCGGCTCGCGCTCGCGCTCGAGACCAGCCCCGTCGAACTCGTGGCGGCGGTCGAGCAGGGGCCCGCGCCGCGCCGCGTCGAGGTGGTGCGCTCGGGATCGCGCCGGTCCACCGCGGAGGGCTTCGCGCGCGGCACGGCCACGTCTCTCGTGCGCGGCTCGCGGCCGTTCACGCCGATCGTGGTTGACTCGGACGCCCTCGAGCCGGGGGAGACCTTCGTGCACGCCGAGGACGAGTTCGTGTACGTGCTCGAGGGCGAGGCCGTGGTCGAGACGGATGGCAAGACCCACCGCCTGGGCATGGGGGATTCGATTTACTACGCGGGCGGCGTGCGTCACCGCTGGTGGTCGGACTCGGGGGCGTACCGGCTCCTCGTGGTGAAGCAGCAGGCACGCTAGCCCGGCTGCTTCACCGTCGCGCGGCCTTCTCAGTCACGCCGCCTTCTCAACCACGCCGCCTTTTCAACCACGCAGCGCGGCCGCCGCCACCTCCACGCGCCCCGCGATCTCTCGCGCGTCGGCGCGAGCAAGTTCGCCGTCGACCACGACATCGCGCCCCTGCACCAGGAGGCGCCGCACACGCGGCAGCGAGCCCAGCCCCAGCGCAGCGACGGGATCCGCGATGCCGGCGTGCTCGACCTCTCCGAGCTCCCACAGCGCGATGTCCGCGAGCTTGCCCGCCTCGAGAGAGCCGATTTCGGCCTCGCGCCCCAGCACCCGAGCGCCGCCCATGGTCGCGAGGCGCAGCGCGTCGCGCACGGGCATCGCGCCTGCGCCGTCGCGCAGGCGTGCCATGAGCGCCGCCTGGCGAATCTCGGAGCCGAGCCGGCCGTGCTCGTTCGAGGCCGCGCCGTCCACGCCCAGCCCCACCGGGGCGCCCGCGTCGATCAGCGCGCGCACGGGGGCGATTCCCGCCGCGAGGCGCGCGTTGGACGACGGGCAGTGGGCCACCCCGGTGCCGGTGGCAGCGAAGCGCGCGACGTCGTCGTCGGACAGGTGCACGCAGTGCGCCATCCACACGTCGGGTCCCAGCCAGCCCAGCGACTCGAGGTAGTCGGTAGGCGACATCCCGAACCGCGAGCGACAGAACGCCTCCTCCTCGACGGTCTCGGCGCCGTGGGTGTGGAGGCGCACGTCGAGGTCGCGCGCGAGCACCGCGGCCTCGCGCAACAGGTCGGCCGTCACGGAGAACGGCGAGCACGGCGCGATCGCGACGCGCGTCATCGCGTCGAACGAGGCATCGTGGTACCTGGTGACGGCCTCGGCCGACGCCGCCAGGGCATCGGCCGTGGTCTCCACGGCGAAGTCGGGAGGGAGGCCTCCCGCCGACTCTCCGAGGTCCATCGAGCCGCGCGTCGCGTGCAGGCGCAGTCCCAGTGCGGACGCCTCGTGCGCGATCGCGCCCACGATGTCGCCCGAGCCGCGCGGGAAGATGTAGTGGTGGTCGCCCACGGTCGAGCAGCCCGAGCGCGCGAGCACCGCCATTGCCCCGGCCGCGGCCGCGCCGGCCGTGTCCGCGGTGATGCGTGACCACGTGGGGTACAGCGCGACCAGCCAGTCGAACAGGATCGCGTCCTGCGCCCATCCGCGCGTGAGCCACTGATAGAGGTGGTGGTGGGTGTTGATGAGGCCGGGGGTGACCAGCGTGCCGGTGGCGTCGATGCGTGTCGCGGCGGCGTCGCGCACCTCGGACGGTGCCGCGCCCTCGCCCAGCGAGACGATGCGCGAGCCGCGGACGGCGATCCAGCCGCGCTCCCATTCGGTTCCGACGGCGTCGACGGTCGCGACGTGACCGCCCTCAATCAGTGTCAGTGGGGACATCACACCAGGGTAGTCGCGGGAACCACGGCCGGATTGACCACGTTCGCCCCGCACAGCACCACCCCGATGCGTGCGCCGGGCTCGGGCACCCAGCGACGCGTCAGCAACGCGGCGAAGGGCGCCGCGACTCCCGGTTCGACCATGACCCGCAGCAGCCTCCACAGCCGCGCCTGGGCCTCGAGGACCTCCTCGTCCGTGACCACGGCGGACTCGGTGCCGGCGGCCGTGAGCGCGGCCCACGGCACGAGCCCGATCTGCGCTCCCAGGTGATCGGCCGCGACGCCCGAGATCGGCACGGGCGTGGGCGTGCCCGCCTCGAGCGAGGCCGCGAAGGACGCCGTCCCCACCGTCTCGCAGCCCACGATGCGCATGCGGTCTCCGCACCAGGCCGTGGCGCCACCCGCGAGCCCGCCGCCACCCACCGCGCACAGCATGGCGTCCAGGCCGCGGCCGTCCTCGCCCACGGCATCGGCCTCGAACTCGCGCGCGACGGTCGCCGCGCCCGCCATCACGACGGGGTCGTCGAACGCCTCGATCGTGGTGGCCTCGTGCTCGGAGAGGTAGACGTACGAGGCCTCACGCGCCTCGGGATACGTGGTGCCCACGCGGTGCACGTGGGCCCCCAGGTGGACCAGTCGCTCGACCTTCGCCGGGTTCGCGGTGGTGGGCACAAAGATGTGCGCCTCGTGTCCGAACCGCTGCGCCGCGTACGCGACGGCGGCGCCGTGGTTGCCTCCTGACGCCGCCACAATCCCTGACGGCGAGATGGGCTGCGTGGCGACGTAGTGCACCGCGCCGCGCGCCTTGAAGGCCCCCGTGACCTGCAGGTACTCGAGCTTGAAGACCAGCGTCGCGTCGATCCCGAGCGTGTCGCCGGGGATCTCGATGACGGGGGTGTGCCGCACGTGGGGCTTGATCGCGGCCGCGGCCGCGACAATCTCGGCGGCGGTGGGCACGTGAACGCTCATGCCCCCAGTGTGGCCCTCGTGGGCATCGTCCCGTGTGGCCGGAGGTCCCGCGCGCTACAGGCCGGTCGCGGAGAAGTGCATCCAGTCGTCGAGGTCGGTCCACGTGCCGCCCCAGTCCCAGCCGATTCCCTGGAAGTCCGCGATCATCTGCCGCTGGGTCTCGACCATGCCGGGGCGCAGCCAGGTGCGGTCGCGATACGCCGACGCGAGCTCGGGGAACACGTATCCGTCCCGCACCCACGGGTTGTGGAAGGGGTTGATGTCGACCGCGAGGCCGTGCGCATGCTGCGACCAGCGGTCGAAGCCGCCCGTGACCATGCGGCACTCGAAGGAGATGGTGACGTTGAGGTCGCCCGTGTGGTCCCCGCGCACCTCCTCCCAGGTCGTGACGCGCATCTCCTCGATCGGGAAGCGGCGCTCGTACATCTGCTCGAAGACGCTCGCGAGGTCCTCCGCGTGCGCGGCCGACGTGATCATCTCGCCCGTGTGCGGGCGCATGTCGAAGCCCCAGAATGGCATGACGACGTACGCGAGGTCCTCCGCGGGCACGGGGCACTCCTCGCGCCACGAGGACCGCTCGAGCACCTCATCGGGCACGGGCGTGATCTCGACGAACCACGCGTCCGACGACGGGTCGGGATGCGCGCCAGGACGGGGCGAGAGGCGGCGGTCGCGCAGCTCGGGAGGCGTCTCCACGGGCAACGCGAGGTCGTTGTCCTGCTTCTCCAGGACGGCCCTGCCGAGCCACTCCGGACGTGCGAAGGGGTCCGCCGTGACGGTCACGGTGGGCGAGGGGACGATGCCGGGGTCGGGGGTCGCGGTCGCGGTGACCGTGACGCGCGGCGAGGGCTCCGCCGGGCCCGCACACGCGGCGAGGACCAGGGTGGAGAGCCCCAACGCGGCGAGCGCGGCGAGGGTCACGGGGGCGGCACGCATGCGTACAGACTAGTGAACGGTCCCGCGCGCGACTCCGGTCGCTGGTGCGCGCTGTCGGACGGCCGTGGTGGGATAGGACCGTGACCGACCCTCGCGCCCGCCACCAGGAGCTCGTCCAGGAGATCGAGGCGCATCGTCACGCGTATTACGCGGAGGATGCGCCCACGGTGTCGGATGCCGAGTACGACGCCCTTGAGCGCGAGTTGCGCGAGCTCGAGGCGCTTCATCCCGAGCTCGCGACCCCGGAGAGCCCCACGCAGACCGTGGGTGGAACGGTCGCGCTCGGTTTCGCGTCCGTCACGCATCGGGAGCGCATGATGAGCCTCGACAACGCGTTCTCCCTCGAGGACGTCGAGGCGTGGCTCGCGCGTGTCGAGCGCGAGGCGGGGCCGCAGCCCGTCGTGTGCGAGCCGAAGATCGACGGCCTGTCGATCTCCCTCACGTACGAGCACGGCGAGCTGACGCGCGGCGTCACCCGCGGGGACGGCACCACCGGGGAGGACGTGACCGCGAACGTCCTCACGATTGCGGGGCTGCCGCGCACCCTCGCGGGCGAGCACGTGCCCGCGCTCGTCGAGGTGCGCGGCGAGGTGTACCTGCCCGTCGCGGCGTTCGAGGAGCTCAACGCTCGGCTGCTCGAGGAGGGCAAGGCGCCGTACGCGAATCCCCGCAACACGGCCGCGGGCTCGCTGCGTCAGAAGGACGCCGCGGTGACGGCGACGCGTCCGCTCGCCGTGACCACGTACGCGCTGGGGGCGCTCGACTGGGGCGACGGTGCTCCCGACCCGCGCGTGGGATCGCAGCACGGCATCTACGCGATGCTCGAGTCGTGGGGCCTGCCCGTGACCGCGCACGCGCGTGTGGTCGAGGGTGTCGACGCGGTCGACGCGTACCTCAGGGAACTCGAGTCCGGTCGTCACGCGATGGTGCACGAGATCGACGGCGCGGTGCTCAAGGTCGACGACCGCGCGGTCCAGGGACAGCTCGGCTCGACGAGCCGAGCGCCGCGCTGGGCGATCGCGTACAAGTTCCCTCCCGAGGAGGTGCACACCACCCTCGAAGACATCCGCGTCGATGTCGGACGCACCGGTCGCGTGACGCCCTATGGCGTGATGACACCCGTGACGGTCGCCGGGTCCACCGTGACGTATGCGACGCTCCACAACGCCCATGAGGTCGCGCGCAAGGGCGTGCGGATCGGCGACACCGTGGTGCTGCGCAAGGCGGGCGACGTCATTCCCGAGATCGTGGGCCCCGTGGTCGCGGCGCGCACCGGAGCCGAGCGCGAGTGGACGATGCCCACCGCGTGCCCGTCGTGCGGCACGGAGCTGGTCGAACAGAAGGAAGGCGACAAGGACCTCCGTTGCCCCAACGCGCAGTTCTGTCCCGCGCAGATCGTGGATCGCATCGCCTTCATCGGCTCGCGCGGGGCCTTCGATGTCGAGGTGCTGGGGGAGAAGGCTGCGGCGGCGCTCGCCGAGTCCGGCGTGCTGGAGAACGAGGCCGGACTCTTCGATCTGACCCAGGACGATCTCCGGCGGGTGCCGCTCTTCGTGCTCGAGAAGGACTCGAAGGTGGGGGGTGTGACGCGCAGCGCGGGCGACCTGTCGGCCAACGCGCACAAGCTGCTCGACAACCTCGCCGCCGCGCGCAGCCAGCCGCTGTGGCGTGTCCTGGTCTCGCTGTCGATCCGACACGTGGGCCCCACCGCGAGCCGCGCGCTCGCGACCGCCTTCGGCTCGATGGATGCGATCCGCGCGGCCTCGGAGGAGGAGCTCGCGGCGGTCGACGGCGTCGGGCCGGTGATCGCGCAGTCGGTGCTGCAGTGGTTCACCGTCCCGTGGCACGCGGAGATCGTCGAGCGGTGGGCCGCCGCCGGCGTGCGGATGGTCGACGAGCGTGACGAGTCGATCGAGAGGACGCTCGAGGGTCTCACCGTGGTCGCCACCGGCTCCCTTGAGGGATTCACGCGCGACTCGGTCAAGGAGGCGATCGTGTCCCGGGGCGGCAAGGCGGCCTCGTCGGTGTCCAAGAACACGCACTACGTGGTCGCGGGCGCGAACGCGGGCTCGAAGGCCGCGAAGGCCGAGCAGCTGGGCGTGCCGATCCTCGACGAGGCCGCCTTCGTGCGCCTCCTCGAGGGCGGGCCCGAGGCGCTCGCCGGCGAATGACCCGCGGGCCGAGGCGACGCGCCTGAACCCGCGCTCGGGCGTGTCGCGGCGTGCGTGGGTAGTCTGGAAGACGGGCCCAGCGGGACCCCTGGAGGAGCCATGAACACCACCGCAGTCATCGGCATCGTCGTCGGCGTGATCGTGCTCATCGCGGTCGTCATCGCGCTTGTGAGCGTCGCCAACCGCAAGTCCGAGCCGCCCGAGGAACCGGGTCGCGGCCCGACCGGCCAGCACCCCGATCCCGTCGAGGGAACACCGTCCGACACGTCGACCCCGCACTGGGACCGTCGCATCGACCCGAACGAGGGACCCCAGTGACGGCGACCGTGCGGGCGGTATCCCCGGACGAGACCTCACGGCTCCAAGAAATCGGCGAACTCACGGCCCTCGCATACCTCGCGGACGGGCTGATCGATCACGCGCACCCCTATCTTCCGCAGTTGCGTGACGCCGCGGCGCGCGCGCGCCACGCGGACCTCCTCGCGATGTTCGACGGAGACCGGGGCGAGGGCGCGATCGTCGGCACCATCACGCTCGTCCCGCCGGGCAGCCCCTTCATCGAGCTTGCCCAGGACGGCGAGTTTGAACTGCGCATGCTCGCGGTGTCGCCCATCGAGCGCGGGCGCGGTATCGGCCGCACGCTCGCCCAGGCCGCGATGGACCGCGCCGTCGCGCAGGGTGCCTCCCGCATCGTCCTGTCCACGATGGAGACCATGCACGTCGCCCATCGGCTCTACGAGCGCATGGGATTCGTGCGGCGCGAGGAGCTCGACTGGGTGGTCAAGGACAACGAGGACGGCACCGTGACGCGGCTGTCGCCCGCTCATCTCGAGCGCGAACCCTCGTGCGCCACGGAGGGCGTGCGCCTGCTCGGATACTCGTGGGAGCCCTGACTCCCAGCCACTAGACTCGGGCCCATGTCAACCCTCGACCGTTCCGATGTGGCGCGCCTCGCGGCGCTCGCGCGCATCGACATGACCGACGCGGACCTCGACCGCCTCTCGGGCCAACTCGACGTGATCCTCGACGCCGTCGCCAAGGTGGCCGAGGTTGCCGGCGAGGACGTGCCCGCGACCAGCCACCCCATCCCGATGGCGAACGTCCACCGCGAGGACGTGGTGCGCCCGTCCCTCGCGCAGGAGGCCGCCCTGTCGGGCGCGCCGGACGCCCAGGACGGCCGCTTCCGCGTGCCTCAGATCCTGGGGGAGGAGGCATGAGCGTGACCGACTGGACCCGCGCCACCGCCGCGCAGATGGCCGATGCCCTGGCGGCAGGGGAGGTGACCTCCGTCGAGCTGGTGCAGGCGCACCTCGACCGCATCGCCGCCGTCGACGGACTCGACACGCCGAGCGCGGTTCACGCGTTCCTCCACATCGACGCGGAGGGTGCCCTTGAGACGGCGCGCGCCGTGGACGCCGACCGCGCCGCGGGCGTCGAGCTGCCGCGGCTCGCGGGAGTGCCGATCGGCATCAAGGATGTCCTCGTCACACAGGGCCTGCCCACGACCGCCGGCTCGCGCATCCTCGAGGGCTGGATCCCGCCGTACGACGCGACCGTGACCCGTCGCGTGCGCGAGGCGCGCATGCCCATCCTGGGCAAGACCAACATGGATGAGTTCGCGATGGGCTCGTCGACCGAGCACTCCGGCTACGGCCCCACCCACAACCCGTGGGACCTCGAGCGCATCCCCGGCGGCTCGGGAGGCGGCTCGGCCGCGGCCCTCGCGGCCTTCGAGGCGCCGCTCACGATCGGCTCCGACACGGGCGGCTCGATTCGCCAGCCGGCCTCGGTCACCGCGACCGTGGGCGTCAAGCCCACGTACGGCGGCGTGTCGCGCTACGGCGCGATCGCGCTCGCCTCGTCGCTCGACCAGCTGGGCCCGTGCGGCCGCACCGTGCTCGACACCGCGCTGCTGCACGAGGTCATGGGCGGTCACGACGTCATGGACGCCACGTCTCTCGACGAGCCCGTGCCCCCCGTGGTGGACGCGGCCCTCGAGGGCGCCCGCATGGACCTCACCGGCGTGCGCGTCGGCGTGGTGCGCGAGCTGTCGGGCGCGGAGGGTGGCTTCCAGGACGGCGTCAAGCAGCGCTTCGAGGAGTCCCTCGAGAGGCTGCGCGGCATGGGCGCCGAGGTGGTCGAGGTGTCCTGCCCCAGCTTCGAGTACGCGCTCGCCGCGTACTACGTGATCCTGCCGTCCGAGGCCTCGTCCAACCTGGCCAAGTTCGACTCCGTGCGCTTCGGCATACGCGTCGAGGGAGCGACCATCGAGCGCACCATGGCCGCGACGCGCGCCGCCGGCTTCGGCGACGAGGTCAAGCGCCGCATCATCCTCGGCACGTACGCGCTGAGCGCTGGCTACTACGACGCGTACTACGGCTCGGCGCAGAAGGTGCGCACCCTGGTCCAGCGCGACTTCGACGCCGCGTTCGCGCAGTGCGACGTGCTCGTGTCGCCCACGACGCCCACGACGCCGTTCAAGCTCGGCGAGCGCATCGATGACCCGCTCGCGATGTACCTCAACGACATCGCGACCATCCCCGCGAACCTCGCCGGCATCCCCGGCATGTCGCTGCCCGCGGGTCTCGCGCCCGAGGACGGGCTGCCGGTGGGCTTCCAGATCCTCGCCCCCGCGCGCGAGGACGCCCGCCTCTACCGCATCGGCGCCGCGCTGGAGGCCTCGCTGGCCGCCGAGTGGGGCGGCCCGTTGTCCGCGCAGGCACCCGAGTTGGAGGTCGGCAAGTGACCACGATGACGTACGAGCAGGCGATGGAGGAGTTCGACCCGGTCTTCGGCATCGAGGTCCACGTCGAGCTCAACACCAAGACCAAGATGTTCTGCGGCTGCGCCAACGAGTTCGGCGCGGAGCCCAACACGCAGGTGTGCCCGGTGTGCCTCGGTCTGCCCGGCGCGATGCCCGTCACCAACGAGAAGGCCGTCGAGTCCGCGATCCGCCTGGGCCTGTCGCTCGGCTGCTCGATCCGCGAGTCCTCGCGCTTTGCCAGGAAGAACTACTTCTACCCTGACCTGTCGAAGGACTACCAGATCTCGCAGTACGACGAGCCGACCTGCTATGAGGGCGCCCTCGACGTGGTGCTCGACGACGGCACGGTGGTGACCGTGGGCATCGAGCGCGCGCACATCGAAGAGGACGCGGGCAAGAACACGCACGTGGGCGGCTCGGGAGGCATCCAGGGCGCCGACTACTCGCTCGTGGACTACAACCGCGGTGGCGTGCCCCTGGTCGAGATCGTCACCAAGCCCATCACGGGCATGGGAGACCGCACCGCCGAGGTAGCGCGCGCATACGTCGCGACCATCAGGGACATCGTGCGCGCGCTGGGGATCTCGGATGGCCGCATGGAGCAGGGCTCGGTGCGCGCGGACGTCAACCTGTCGCTGCGCCCCAAGGCCGTCGCGGGCGAGTCGCAGGACGACATCCCCTTCGGCAAGCGCTCCGAGACCAAGAACGTCAACTCGCTGCGCGCCGTCGAGCGTGCCGTGCGCTACGAGGCCGCGCGCCAGGCGGTGCTGCTGCTCAACGGCGAGCCGGTGATTCAGGAGACCCGCCACTGGCATGAGGACACCTCCTCCACCACGCCGGGTCGCTCGAAGGAGGAGGCGGAGGACTACCGCTACTTCCCCGAGCCCGACCTGCTGCCCGTCGAGCCGTCGCGCGAGTGGGTCGAGGAGCTCCGCGCGACCCTCCCCGAGCACCCCGCCAAGATGCGGGCGCGCCTGCGCGAGGAGTGGGGCTTCAGCGATCTCGAGATGAGGGACGCGGTGGCCGCCGATGCCCTGGTCCTGATCGCGGACACGGTCGCCGCTGGCGCGGCTCCCCAGGCTGCCCGTAAGTGGTGGATGGGTGAGCTGTCGCGGGTCGCAAACGACCGCGAGGTCGAGCTGGGCTCGCTGCCCGTGACCCCGGCCGCCGTGGCCGAGCTGCAGGGGCTGGTGGACTCGGGTCGCATCAACGACAAGCTCGCGCGCCAGGTGCTCGAGGGCGTACTCGCGGGCGAGGGTTCTCCCGCCGAGGTGGTCGCCGCACGCGGCCTCGAGGTGGTCTCGGACGACTCGGCCCTTGAGGCGGCGGTCGACGAGGCCCTGGCCTCGCAGCCCGAGGTGCTCGACAAGATCCGCGACGGCAAGGTGCAGGCCGCCGGCGCGATCGTGGGCGCCGTGATGAAGGCCACCAAGGGTCAGGCCGATGCCGGACGCGTGCGGGAGATCATCCTGCAGCGCGCGGGCGTCGAGGGCTAGGGGCGCGCATGCTCAGCCAGACCCCCGTTCGCCGCGTCGCGAGCGGGGGTCTTGCATTGTCGGCCCCCGCGTGCGCGCTCACCTTCGACGACGGCCCCAACGGGCTCGACACGATGCGCCTCCTGGACTTCCTGCGCGACCGCGGGATCCGGGCGGTGTTCGCCGTGATCGGCGCGGAGATCCTGAGGCCGTCCGGCATCGCGGCCGACGGCACACTCATCCCGTCGGGCGCCGATGTGCTGCGGCGCATCGTGGCGGAGGGGCACGTGCTGTGCAACCACTCGACGTCGTTCGCGGACATGGGCGAGTGGAACGTGCTCGACGTGCGCGACGACATGCTGCGCGCTCTCGAGATCATCGAGGGCGCCGTGGGCGATGAGGTGCCCGTGCCGTATTGGCGCGCGCCCAACGGCTCATGGGGCCAGACCGCCGCCGTCGCCGTGGCGCTGGGGATGCAGCCGCTCGACGTGGTCAACACCATCGAGGATTGGGTCGACCAGGACCCGGCCGTGCTCGCGTCGCGGCTGCGGCTCGCGATGACTCCGGGCGAGCTCGTGTTGGTGCACGACGGCGGGGGACCGCGAGGCGGGACGGTGGACGCCGTCATCGAGGTCGTCGACGAGCGGCTCGCCGAGGGGTGGCGCTTCGTGCTGCCCGAGCTGCCGTAGCGCGCGTCGCCTCCGCCCCTTGACCTTCTCTCCAACTGGAAGGAATATGGTGGTCGGGACGGCTCGACCTACGGAGGTCCCCATGTCCCCAGCCCACGCACACGCCCACCCGGCCCCGGCATCGTCCGGAGGCACCCAGTCCCATGATGCGCACGCTCATGGCACCGACCATTCTGGCCACGCGGACCTGTTCCGTCGCCTGTTCTGGTGGAACCTGATCCTTGCGGTGCCGGTGATCGCGACCTCGGGGATGGTCGAGCATTGGCTGGGCTACGACCTTCCCGGCACGGCGTGGATCCCGCCCGTACTCGGCACGGTGATCTACCTGTGGGGCGGCAGCCCGTTCCTCACCATGGCCTGGCGGGACGAGCTCACGCGGCGCCGGCCGGGCATGATGACGCTCATCTCGCTCGCGATCACCGTCGCGTTTCTTGCCTCGGCGGCCGCCACGCTCGGCGTGGGGGAGCTCGACTTCTGGTGGGAGCTGGCCGCGCTGATCGTGGTGATGCTGTTGGGCCACTGGCAGGAGATGAAGGCGGTGGGGCAGGCGCGCGGGGCGCTGCAGGCGCTCGCCGAGTTGCTGCCCGACGACGCCGAGCGCGTCACCGCCGACGGCACCGAGCACGTGAGCCTGAGCGGCCTGCGCGAGGGCGACGTGGTGGTGGTCCGGCCCGGCGCGCGCATCCCCGCGGACGGGCGGGTGACCCGTGGTGAGGCCAGCGTCGACGAGTCGATGATCACGGGCGAGTCCGCCCCGGTGCGCAAGGGGGAAGGCGATCCCGTCGTGGCCGGCACCGTCGCGACCGATGCGTCGTTGCGCGTCGAGGTCACGGCGGTGGGCGAGGCGACGGCCCTTGCCGGGATCCAGCGACTGGTCGCGGGGGCACAGGAGTCGCGCTCGGGGACCCGCAGGCTTGCGGATCGTGCCGCGGCGTGGCTGTTCTGGATCGCCCTCGCTGCAGCGGGGATCACGCTCGCGGCACACCTCATCGCGGGCAATCCGACCGGTGGCCTCACCGCGGCCGTGTCGGTACTGGTCATCGCGTGCCCACACGCGCTCGGACTCGCGATCCCGCTCGTGATCGCGATCGCGACCTCGTCGAGCGCGCGGCACGGGATCCTGGTCAAGGACACCGCCGCTCTCGAGGCGATGCGCACCGTCGACACCGTCCTGTTCGACAAGACGGGGACCCTCACGCGCGGCTCGCATGAGCTCACCGAGGTCGCGACCGTTGACGGCTGGGACGAGGACCGGGTCCTCGCGCTCGCCGCGGGCGCCGAGTCGGACTCCGAGCATCCGATCGGACGTGCGGTGGTCGACGCGGCGCGCGACAGGGGCCTGGACGTCCCGGAGGCCCGCGACATCGAGACGATGCCCGGACGCGGCGTGCGCGCCGCCGTGGGCGAGCGTGCGGTCGCCGTGGGAGGGCCCGCGCTCCTCGACAGTCTCGATCTCGAGGCGGCGCCGGTGCTGCGCGAGGCCACGGACCGGTGGCGGTCGCGAGGCGGCGCGGTGCTTCACGTGGTGGTCGACGGCGCCGTAGTGGGGGCGTTCACCACCGCCGACCCGATCCGGCCCGAATCGCGTGCCGCGGTCGACGCGCTCCACGCGCGCGGCATTCGCGTGGCGCTCATCACGGGCGACGCGCGGTCGGTCGCGGACGCGGTCGGGGAGGAACTGGGCATCGACGACGTCTTCGCGGAGGTGCTGCCCGAGGACAAGGATCAGGCAGTCGGCGATCTTCAGGCGCGCGGGCGTCGGGTCGCGATGGTCGGCGACGGGGTGAACGACGCCCCCGCTCTCGCCCGTGCGACCGTGGGCCTGGCGATCGGGGCCGGCACAGATGTCGCGATCGAGGCGGCCGGCGTCGTGCTCGCGGGTTCCGATCCCCGCGCGGTGTTGAGTGTGATCGACCTGTCGCGCGCGAGCTACCGGAAGATGCGCCAGAACCTGGTGTGGGCGACCGGCTACAACGCGATCGCGATTCCGGTCGCGGCGGGTGCGCTGGGGTGGGCGGGAGTCACCATGCCGCCCGCTGTCGCGGCGATCGCGATGAGTCTGTCGACCATCGTGGTGGCGCTCAACGCGCAGCTGTTGCGTCGCCTGGACCTCGGCCCGGCGTAGGGGCGTTCCGAGCCGACAGGCGAGCACCTGCCGTGCGGTTTTCTCCTGGCGGAGGTGGCAACGTCGCCCCCAGGTCCGACCGGAAGAGTGCGCCATGTCCGCTCCAACGACGACCGGCGCACCATTGCCGGACCTCACCGCCGAGCACCTCGGCGAGGTGCTCGCCCTCCTGCCCGGCTCCGACTCGGTCGAGCTCAAGGCGACCGTGCCCGGCGCCGACCGCCGGCGCGTGGTCCAACGGCTTGGGATGGACCCGCTGGAGGCCGAGCTGCGACAGGTGGCCTTCTTCGACACCCCCGACCTCCTGCTCAACCGCCACGGCGTCGTGGTGCGCGCGCGGCGCATCCAGGGCAAGGAGGGGGACACCGTGATCAAGCTGCGTCCCATCAACCCGGCCGACCTCGGCGAGGACCTGCGCAGCGACCGTGCGTTCGGCGTCGAGGTCGACGCCATGCCGGGGGGCTACGTCCGCTCCGCGAGCATGAAGGGAACGGCCAAGGACAAGAAGCTGTGGGAGGCCTTTCACGGCGAGACCCCCGCGCGTGCCCTGTTCTCCGCGCCGCATGGGCCGCGGAGCTGTGGATGTACCCGGACCGCTCGCAGATCCTTGAGCTGTCCTCGAAGTGCCTCCCGGCCGAGGCCTTCACAGCGGCGGCGTAGGCCAAGGCATTTCTCGCGTCGCGCGCTCGCGCGCCGCCACGACAGGTTGAGCCGCAGCGGCGACAGGTTGTGAGTGAGGGGGCGGCGGGCACCCCGTCCCGCGCTAGCGTGCACCGCGGCGCGCTGCACGCGCCGCTCCCGCACGACGCCCACGAGGAGACGGCCCATGACACTCGACCGGACGCCCGCCCAGCGATGGCGAGACTTCAGCGCCGAGCACACCGTGGTGGCCGAGATCATCAAGTTCTCGGGCTTGTCGTTTGTCGTGGCCGCGCTGCAGTACCTGCTGCTCACGTTCCTTCCCGGCGTCCTCTTCCGGGCGACCGACTGGGGCTCCATCCCGGCCCAGTTCCTTCACGTCACCCTCGGCCCGCTCGACACGTACGTGTTCGACTACCCCGCCACGGGGGATGCGCTGGGTGGCCTGAGCTACTTCGTCGCCTTCGTGCTCATGCTGGTCATCTCGCAGGGAGTGAACTTCCCGCTGCAGCGCAACGTGGTGTTCCGGTCGAAGGGACGCGTCGGGTTCCAGCTCGCGTGGTACGTGGTGGCGCTGGTGCTCATCACGGTGCTGTGCAGCTTCCTCATGAGCCTGTACGTGCCGCTCGTGAAGGAGTGGGCGGATCCCGCCGTCTACAACCTGCTCGTCACGGTGATCAACGGCGGCGTGCAGCTGATGATCTACTTCCCGGTCTTCAAGATCATCTTCCCCGCCGCGCCGGTCGCGGCGCCGCAGGCGCTGGCGCTCGACAACGCTGCACTCGACAACCCCGCACTCGACGCGCCGGTACCCGCGCAGCGTTAGCTCAGGTACGCCCCGGCCGCGACGGCGTAGGCCGCCATGATCTCCGGCCGCGTGTCCTTCGCGGGCGAGGCAACCACCGCGAGGGGCCACTCGGGTCGCGATCCCGTCAGCGCCCACGCCGCCTGCACGGCCGCGCCGGCGGCGACATACTCGCCTGGCTCGGGCACCTCGACGGGGACGTCGAAGACCTGGGCCGCGATCGCCTGCACCGCAGCGTTCTGCGCGGAGCCGCCCACGAGGAGCGCGCGCTTGGCGACCACGCCCGCGGACAGGATCGCCTCGAGCCCCACGGCCTGAGCCGCCAGCATGCCCTCGATCGCCGCCCGCGCCATGTTCGCGCGCGAGGTGTTGGCGAGGGTCATGCCGGACAGCGTCGCCGTAGCGTCGGGAAGGTTGGGGGTGCGCTCGCCCTCGAAGTAGGGGACCAGTGTGAGTCCGCCCGCGCCCGGCTCGGCCTCGAGCGCGAGGGTGCCGAGCTCGTCGTAGCCCACGGCCAGGACCCGCGCGAAGGCATCGAGCACGCGCGACGCGTTGAGGGTGCACACCAGGGGAAGGTGCTCTCCCGAGGCGGACGCGAAGCCCGCGACAATTCCCGTCGCGTCGCGGAAGCCCTGCTCGGTGACCGCGAAGACGGTTCCGGACGTGCCGAGCGACACGACCACGTCGCCCACCGTCGCGCCGAGTCCCAGCGCGGCGGCGGCGTTGTCGCCCGCGCCGGGGCCGACGACGCACTCCAGTCCGTGGACCGAGCCCGCGCGCTCGCCGGGTCCGAGCACCCGCGGGACCACGGCATCGTGCCCCAGCGCCGCCACCAACAGATCGCGGTCGTACTCGCCGGTCGCGGGGTTCCAGTAGCCGGTGCCCGAGACGTCCGAGCGGTCCGTCGTGAGCTCCTCGAGCACCGGACCGAGCGGCGACTCGCCCTCGGGTCCGTATCCGCGTAGCCGCCAGGTGAGCCAGTCGTGAGGCAGCGCCACCGCCGCGACCCGCGCGGCGTTCTCGGGCTCCGCGTCGCGCAGCCAGCGCAGCTTGGTAGAGGTGAAGGAGGCGACGGGCACCAGTCCCGTCCGCTCGGCCAGGGCATCGGCCCCGAACTCCTCGATCAGGGAGGCGGCGGCGCCGGCGGACCGGGTGTCGTTCCAGAGCAGCGCGTCGCGTACCACGGCTCCCGCCGCGTCGAGCGCGACCATGCCGTGTTGCTGGCCCCCCACGGAGATCGCCGCGACGTCGGCGAGGCCGCCCGCCTCGGCGAGCGCGGTCTGCAGCGCATCCCACCAGCGCTCGGGGTCGACCGAGGTGCCGTCGGGGTGAGACGCCCTCCCCGTGCGCACCACGGCGCCGGTGTCGAGGTCGCGGATGACGACCTTGCAGGACTGAGTGGACGAGTCGACGCCGACAACGAGGGTCATGGGGTCTTCCTTCACGCACGATCTACTGTTCGGGACACTGAGTACTCGAATCCTCGCCGAAGAGCGCGGTTCGGGACACTCAGTCCTCGTCGTGAGACGAGAGAGCGGCGCCCGCCCCGTCCGGGTGCACTGACGGGGCGGGCGCCTGGGTCGAGGAGGCTGGTTAGCGAGCGCCCATCAGGTGCTCGGCGGCGAGCTGCTGCAGGCGGACGAACCCGAAGCCCTTGCCGTCGAAGTACGCGTCCGCGTCGAACTGCTCGTAGGCGGAGGTGTCCGCGAGCAGGTCGGCGACGGTCTCGCCCTCGTTCAGCGTGGTCTGCGCGAGCTCGAGCTGGCGGGTGGCCGCAATGGCCTCCTGCACCTCGGGGTCGGCGCGGAACGCGGCCGCGCGCTCCTTGAGCAGCAGGTACATGCGCATGTTCGCCTTCGCGGACTCCCACACGCCGTCGATGTCCTCGGTGCGCGAGGGCTTGTAGTCGAAGTGTCGGGGGCCCGTGTACGCGGCGCCGCCGTTGGGCCCACCGTTCTCGAGCAGGTCGACCAGCGAGAACGCGTTGAACAGGTCGCCGTGGCCGAAGACCAGGTCCTGGTCGTACTTGATGCCGCGCTGACCGTTGAGGTCGATGTGGAAGAGCTTGCCGTGATCGAGCGCCTGAGCGATGCCAGCGGTGAAGTTGAGTCCGGCCATCTGCTCGTGGCCCACCTCGGGGTTGAGGCCCACCAGCTCGGGGTGGTCAAGCGTGTTGATGAAGGCCATCGCGTGACCGACGGTCGGCAGCAGGATGTCGCCGCGGGGCTCGTTGGGCTTGGGCTCGATCGCGAACTTGATGTCGTAGCCCTGGTCGATCACGTACTGACCGAAGATGTTGGCGGCCTCGCGGTAGCGCTCGAGCGCGACGCGGATGTCCTTGGAGAAGTCGTACTCGGCGCCCTCGCGGCCGCCCCACATCACGAAGGTCTTGGCGCCCAGTTCCGCGGCCAGGTCGATGTTGCGCAGGATCTTGCGGATCGTGAAGCGGCGCACGTCGCGGGCGTTCGAGGTGACGCCGCCGTCCTTGAAGACCGGGTGCGAGAACGTGTTCGTGGTAATCATCGGGATGGTCATCCCGGTCTCCTCGCACGCCTTCTTCAGCGCGTCGATCGCGGCGCGGCGCTCCGCGTCGGTCGAGGCGAACGGGAAGAGGTCGTCATCGTGGAACGTCATGCCGTACGCGCCCAGCTCGGAGAGCGTGTGGATCGCGGTCACGGCGTCGAGCGGGCCGCGCGTCGCGGAGCCGAAGGGGTCCTGAGCGTTCCAGCCAATGGTCCACAGACCAAACGTGAACTTGTCGGCCGGGGTGGGGGTGAGCGACATCGCGCCTCTCCTATCGTCGTTGAATCGGGTTAAAATGTTCCCGCATAAAACATATCCCCGCAGAGGGGTCCTGTCAAAACGGAGAGGGGACGATGCCCGGGCGGTGGCGGACATGACGCTGACGCGGTGCGGCGGGGTGCGCCGGAGCGGGCATACTGACGGGCACGGAGGAGGAGCAGATGGCTGAGGAACGTGCGGGGTCGGACACGCCGCGGGTGGCGCCCGCGCGCGGCAGCCGCAACGACCACACGCGACGCCACAATCTGTCCGCCCTGCTCACTGCGGTGCACTACGGCGGTCCGCTGACGCGCGCGCAGCTCACGCGCGACACGGGCCTCAACCGCTCGACCATCGGCGGCCTGGTCGCCGAGCTCGCCGAGCTGGGCCTCGTGATCGAGGATGCGGCCGAGGAGACGGGCGCCGTCGGTCGGCCGAGCCTCATCGTCCGTCCGCGCACCGATGTCGTCGCGCTCGCGCTGCACCCGGACGTCGATGCGCTCGAACTCGGAGCGGTCGCGATCGACGGTTCCGTCGTGGCGCGCAGGCGCAAGTCGGTCGTGTCGTCGCCTAGCCCCGAGGAGGCCGTCGTCTTCGCGCAGTCCGCTGCCCGCGAGCTCGCGCGCGACCTGGGCGACGCGCGCGTCGCGGGAGTCGCTGCCGCCGTGCCCGGACTGGTCGCGGTCGACGGCGACACCGTGGTCGACGCCCCCCACCTGGGCTGGCGCGGAGTGAGGCTCGCGACCGCGCTGCAGGAGGCGCTCGACCTGCCCGCGACCGTCGGCAACGACGCGAACCTGGGGCTGCGTGCCGAGTGGAGCTATGGCGCCGCCCGCGGCGTCGACACCGTGGTGTACCTCAACGGCTCCGCCTCGGGAATCGGCGGCGCCGCGCTCATCGGGGGACGCATGCTGCGCGGCGGGCGCGGCTACGGCGGCGAGTTCGGCCACATGATGATTCGCTCCGACGGCGAGCGCTGCTCATGCGGACGCGCGGGGTGCCTCGAGACGGAGCTCAACGCCGAGCGGCTCGACGCCGCGGGCCACGAGGCGTCCGCGCTGGATGCTCTCGCGGGCATCCTTGCGGCGGCGATCGCCAACCTCGAGGTCGCGTTCGACCCGGACCTGGTGGTGCTCGGCGGATACCTGGGTGCGCTGTACGACGAGCGGCGCGCCGCGATCGAGACGGGAGTGCGCGACCTCGCGTTCCGGCCCGATGCCGAGGACGTGGCGATCGCCCGCGCGGCGCTCGGCGGCAATCGGCTGCTGATCGGCGCCGCGGAGCGCGCCTTCGCCCCGCTGCTCGCCGACCCCGCGGGAGTCGCGCTGCGCGCGCTGTGACGCCGCTGGCACACTGGCGACATGATCACCGTCTCGGTTCCCACGCAGGAGGTTGCCGATGCCCTGGGTCACCCCGGTCCCGATGCCAGGGTGATCGTGTGGGATCCGGCGGTCGAGGACGTTCCGCCCGCCGAGCGTGAGCGCGTCACGATCGCGTGCCTCGCGCACTACACGGGAGGCCGCACCGTCTACGGCCGCCTTGCCGACTGTCCCGACCTCAAGGTGATCCAGATCCCCTCGGCCGGTTTCGAGCACGCGGTGCCCTTCGTCCCGCCCGGCGTCTCCCTCGCAAACGCTCGCGGCGTGCACGACACGCGCGTCGCGGAGATGGCCCTGCTGCTCGCCCTCGCCTCTCAGCGGCGGCTTCCGCAGTTCCTTGAGGCGCAGCGCCGTGGCGAGTGGGCGCCGGACTTCGACGCCCCCAGCCTCGCGGACACGCGGGTTCTCGTGGTGGGCTACGGGAGCATCGGCGAGGCGATCGGCGCTCGCCTGCGCGCGTGCGAGGCCCACGTTGAAGGAGTCGCCCGCACCGCGCGTCTTGCCCCTGACGGCACGCTGGTGCACGCCGCGAGCGACCTGCTCAGCCTGCTGCCTCACCACGACATCGTGATCGTGGTCACGCCACACACCGAGGACACGGACCGCCTGGTGGACGCCCGTTTCCTCGCGGCGATGAAGGACGATGCCCTGCTCATCAACGTCGGTCGCGGCAAGGTGGTGGACACGGCGGCCTTGGTGGCGGAGCTCGAGTCCGGTCGCCTGCGGGCCGCGCTCGACGTCACCGACCCCGAGCCGCTGCCCGCGGGGCACCCGCTCTGGACGGCGCCGCGCTGCATTGTGGTCCCTCACGTCGCGGGCGTCGAGCGACTCACGGACCGTCGCTACACGGGCCTGGTCCACCGCCAGATCGAGGCGCGCCGCCATGGGGACGATCCCGTCAACTTCGTGATGATGGGCGCCTTCCCCGCGTAGCGCGACCGTCGCGGGGAAGGCGCCGCCCCTCAGAGTTGCTGCCCCGCCTGTTCGTCGCGCAACGCGATCCAGGCCTTGACGATCTCGGTGAGTTCGTCGCGCCTCTCCTCGGCCTCGTGGATCGACACGAACTGCATCGAACGCGCCTCGCGCCCGCTGCCGAGGAGGTGCGGATAGCGCCCCGGGATGAGCGCGCCCTGGTGAAACATGAGGGTGGCGTGGTCCTTGGACTTGGGGAAGAAGCTCGCGAGGTTGCCTCGATAGGTGAACGTGGGTGCCTGCCACTTGATGCACTCTTCGATGCGATCGTCCGCGGTCAGCAGGATGCGTCGGACCCTCTCGACCACCACTTTCATGGGGTTGTCGTAGTGGGCCATCCAGACGTCCACCTGATTGTCCGCCATGGGTTCAGGCTACGCGGGCGGCCGGTGTCGCGCGCGTCGAACCAGGCAGACGCCCCTCCGCGCTCGCGGTCCACAGGTGGATCGCGCCGTACGCACGCCATGGCCGCCAGGACTCCGCCGCGTGGGCGAGTCCGCGCGCGTCGAGACCGCTCGCGCGCTGAAGGATGAGGTCCGTGAACGGTAGGGCATCGGGATCGCCGAGGGCGCGCATCGCGATGTAGTCCGCGGTCCACGGCCCGATGCCCGGCAGGTCGAGCAACGCGGCGCGGGTGTGGGCGCGGTCCGCGCCGGGGGAGAGGTCGAGCGAACCGTCGAGCACCGCGCGCGCGACGGCGGACACGGCACTCCAGCGCGAGCGTGGCATGAGCCCCACTCCGGGATCGACGTCCGCGAGCGCCTCCGCGCCAGGGAAGACCCGGTTCGGGACGCTCAGGACTTCCGATCCGGCCTCCCTGGGGCCATGGGGGACGCTCACTCCTCCCCACCGCTCGACCATCGTCCCAAGCGTCCTCCGCGCCCCCGCGACGCTCACCTGCTGGCCCACGATCGCACGCACTGCGATCTCGAATCCGTCGACGGCGCCGGGCACGCGTAGCCCCGGTGCGGCAGCCGCGAGGGCAGCCATTGCCGCAGACTCGCCGAGCGTCGCGTCGATCGCGATCGGATCCGCGTCGAGATCGAGCAGCCTCCTGCACCGTGCCACCGCCGCGCCCAGGTCGCGCACGTCGGCGAGCGACAGGCTTGCCGCGACATGCCCCGCGCCCGCGCGCAGGCGCACCGTCGCGCCGCCGTGCGGCAGGAGCATCGTCCGCGCATACTCCTCTCCGTCCCACGCCTCGACGCCCGCGATCGCGCGCGCCCCCAGGAATGCCAGTGCGCGCGGGACGTCGGCGGGCTCGCGGTGACGCAGGCGCAGGCGAATCTCGCCCGCGGCGCCCCCGGCGCCCCCGGCCAGTGCGGTGCCGCGGGCGCTCGCGCGACCGCGCACCTGGGACGGCGTGAGATCCCATGAGGTGCGCGCGGCATCATTGAACTGGCGCACCGACCCAAAGCCGGCGGCGAAGGCGACGTCCGCGACGGGCATCGGGGTGGTCTCGAGCAGGGTGCGGGCGTGCTGCAGGCGGTGAGCGACCGCGAGGGCCAGCGGGCCGGCGCCCAGCTGATCCGTGAGGACGCGAGACACGTGGCGCTCGGTGTAGCCCAGCCGCCGCGCGAGCCCGGCGACACCCTCGCGATCCACGACCCCGTCCTCGATGAGACGCATCGCGCGGCTCGCGACGTCCTCGCCCACGCGCCACCGCGGGGAGCCGGGGGTGTCGTCGGGGAAGCATCGGCGGCACGAGCGGTAACCCGCGCGCTGCGCGGCCGCGGCGCTGGGAAAGAAGGTCACGTTGGCGCGCGCGGGGGTGCGCGCGGGACACGACGGCCGGCAGTAGATGCCCGTGGTGCGGACCGCGGTGAAGAACTGACCGTCGTAACGCGCGTCCTTGCCGCGGATCACCGCATAGCGCATCGAGTCGTCCCACATAGGCACGAGTGTGACGCATCCTCCGTGACCGGGCTCGCGGAAATCGGACACCACGGGGGAACGATGCGCGAGTCTCGCGGGTGGGTGCGTCAGCCGGCGTGCGTCAGCCCGCGCGGAGCGCCTTGCCGCGCTGGAAGTCCGCGAGCGAGGCCGCGCGCTCGGTGGCGTGGTCGACGATCGGGGAGGGGTAGTCCGGCGTGTCGAGTTCGGAGATCCAGCGCCGCACGTACCGGCGCTCGGGGTCGAACTTCGCGGCCTGAGACTCGGGATTGAAGATACGGAAGTACGGCGCCGCATCGCGCCCCGTGCCCGCGACCCACTGCCAGTTGAGCTGGTTCTGCGCGTGGTCGTAGTCGAGCAGTGCGCGGCGGAAATGGTCCGCTCCGCGCTGCCACGGCACGTGGAGGTCCTTAACCAGGAAGGATGCGACCACCATGCGGACGCGGTTGTGCATGGTGCCGGTCGCCGCAAGCTCGCGCATCCCCGCATCCACCAAGGGGTAGCCGGTCCGGCCGTCGCGCCAGGCGGCCCAGGCATCGGCGGACTCGTCGTCCCGAGCCCACGCATCCTCGGGGATCACGGGGGTGAGCGACTCGCGTTGCGCGCGCGGATGGCGGAAGAGCACGTCCGCGTGGAACTCGCGCCACGCCACCTCGGACTCGAACTTGCGCGCGGCGTCACCGCGTATCGCGCCGGTCGCGGCCAGCACTGTGCGTGAGTGGATCTGCCCGAACGCGAGCGGCACCGAGAGTCGCGACGTCGACTCGAGATCGGGGCGGTCGCGCTCGGCCGCGTAGGCGCCCAGGCCGTTCTCGACGAACTCGTGCCACGCGTCGAGCACGCCCGCCTCGCGCGCCTCGACCGGTTCCGCCAGGGGGTCCTCGCTGTCCCCGCGTGCCGCCTCGGCCTCCAGGTCGACGTCCGAGTCGACCGCCGCGAGGTAGTCGGGGTCCGCCGCGTGCGCGGGGGCGCGCCAGCCGTGTTCGCGCCACGCACGCGAGAACGGCGTGAAGACGCGGTACTCGTCGCCATCATTCTTGACCACACGGCCGGGGGCGACCGCATACGGCGAACCGACGAACCTCAGCTCGCGCCCGTCGTCGGCGAGGGCGCGCTGCACGGCCTCCTGTGCGCGGATTCCTGCGGGGGAGTACTCGCGGGAGGCCCACACCACACGGGAGTCGTGCTCGCGTGCCACGGCGAGCACGGCGTTGTCCGCGCGGTCGCGGCGGATCCCCACCGCCCCTCCGGTGGCCTCGCGCAGGCTCGACAGCACGCGTGCGAGGTGCGCGCGGCGGCGTCCCGACCACTGATCGATCGGAGGGGTCCACGCGAACACGGCCGCCGCGGGGCCGTGCTCTTGCGCGCCGAGCAGCGCCGGATTGTCCGCGAGGCGTGCATCACGCCGGATCCACCACATCTCGGTCATGCGCGCCAGCCTGCCAGGGTCATGACCCCACAACGCGGCGGCCCCGCCGGATGATTCCGACGGGGCCGCGACGCTCGTGCAGAGTGGTGCGCGTTACGCGGTGGCGCCCTGTGCGGCGTACTGCTCGACGTGCGCGACGGCGGCGGCCACGAAGCCGGTCAGGATCGCCTTCACGCCCTCGTCCACCAGCGCACCCTCGGCGTCGAAGGCCGCGGGCGTGTAGTGCAGGAAGACCTCGGGCTGGCCGAGCGTGGGGGCGTTGAGGTGGCCGAGGATCGCGCGCAGGTGCTGCTGCGCGGCGGCGGTGCCGATCGAGCCGATCGAGGCGCCGGCGATCGCGACGGGCTTGCCGTTGAAGGAGTTGGTGCCCCACGGGCGCGAGGCCCAGTCGATCGCGTTCTTGAGCGCGCCGGGGATCGAGCGGAGGTACTCGGGGGTGACGATGATGATGCCGTCGACGCCCTCGATCGCGGCCTTCCACTCTCGTGCGGCCGTCGGGTAGTCCGCGTCGAAGTCGGGGGAGTACACGGGGAGGTCGCTGTAGTCGAGCTCGACGAGCTCGGCGCCGGCGGGGGCGAGCGCCTGGAGCGCGCGGGCGACGTTGCGGTTGATGGACGCGCTCGAGCGCGATCCGACGATGATGCCGATGCGGGGCATGGGTGTCTCCTTGAAGGTGTGGTGGGAGGCTCCGACAACAGTGCCGGACGGTCACCGCAACGACGGTGACGCGTCAACTATTCCAGAAGGTGACGCGTCTACGGAAGTCGGTTGCCGCGGCGGTGAGCCGAGTCAGGGTGTGGGTGCGCCCGTGGTGGAGTCGGTCCGCAGCGAGACGGCGAGCGGGTCGCTCGTCTCTACCAGGGGGTCTGCGGTCGACACGGCATCGACGAACGCCGGGATTCCCACGGTGGGGCTTGGTGGTCCCGGCGCGCGTTCGGCGAGTACTGCCGCGACCGGGTCTGACGGCGCGGTGAGGCCGCGAGCGGGAGTCGCGGGGGTGACCGGGGCGACGGGCGTCGCGGGCTGCTCGCCCGCCGCGAGCGACGCGCGAGCTTGATGCACCACAAAGCCGGCGATCGCCGCGAGGAGCTCCTTGGCCTGCGCCTCGAGGTCCGCGTCGACGCACGCGCCGTGCTCGTCGAACGATGCCGCGTCGACCGAGAGCGCATGCTCGGGCTGGCCCATGACCGTCGCTCCGGCGTCCTTGAGGACAGTCCGCAGGTGAGTGAGCGCGGCAAAGTAACCGGCGCGAGGCGCGGCGGCACCCGCGATCGCGACCGGACGGCCCACGAGCGACGAGGGTGACGCGGTGGCCCAGTCGATCGCGTGCTTGAGCGCGCCGGGTATCGAGCGCTCGTGCGTAGGAGTGAGGACCAGCACGCCATCGACCTCGTCGATCGCGCGCTTCAGGGCGATGCCGGCGGTGGGCAAGGGCGCGTCCGTGTACGGGGCGTGGAGTGGGAGGTCCGACGCGGTGAGTTCGACCACGGTCGTGCCCCGGGGGGCAACGGTGTGGAGAAGCGTCGAGAGCAGGCGCGTGGTGCGCACCTCGGGCAACTGACCCAACAGCAGACCGATGACCGGCATCGACTATTCCTTCCTCGGCAACGGTGGAGTGGAAGAACTGCAGCCGCCCCCCTCGCGGTTGGGATCCGTAACGTCTGTCCTCCCAGGCGCATTCCCGACAAGTGTCAGATAGTGACGAACCTCACTCGGCGACGGCGGCCTCGATTCCTGCCCGCAGCAACTCGGCGGTGCCCTCGCCATGAGCGGCGTAAGTGGCCCTGAACCGTGCGTCCTCGACGTACATCCGGGCCAGCTCGCGATAGGCCTGCGCGTCGGGCGTCCAGAATGTCGACACCCATGCGCGATGCCGTTGCACGAGCGCCTGCACGCGGGCGTCCGCCCCCTGCGCACCCTCCGCCGCGAGGCGACCCAACGCTGCCGCGATCTCGCGGTGCTCCGCGAGGTGAGCGGCGCGACCACCCTCGCCGAGCGAGGCCCACTGGGCGTTCGACGACTCGACGGCATCGTCCCCCCATCGCGCCCGCGCCTCGGGCTCGTAGCGTGCGTGATCGAAGCCGTCGAACATGTCAGTGGCAGTCATGGGAAGTCCCTTCTCCAGGCGGGTGAGCGTGCGTGCGACGGTCGCCGCAAGCGTCGTGAGGCGGTCGCGCCGGGCGAGCAGCGCCTCGTGGTGGTCGCGCAGACGCGCGGCGGTGGTGGCGGGGTCGTCGCCGTCGACGATGGCGGCGATGGTCTCGAGCGGCACGTCGAGTTCGCGGAGCACCAGAATGTGCTGGAGCCGCGCGAGTTCGGTGTCCCCGTAGCGGCGCCTGCCGTCGGCGCCGGTGTGCGCGGGTGTGAGCAGGCCGATCGCGTCGTAGTGGCGCAAGGTGCGGCTGGTCACGCCGGTGAGCCGCGCGGATCCTGCGCCGCCTGGTCGACGCGGCCGAGCGCGCCGGCGTGGTGCAGGTGCAACTGTTCGCCGCGACGGGTCGTGCGGACTTCTCCGCGCGCCACGGTTTTGTCCCCCGCCCGGCCGATGCCCCGGGCATGGACCTGCCGACTGCCACCTGAGTGCGGTGCCGGCCCCGGCATCGTCCGTCACTCGCCGTGTCCACGATGCGGCGCCCTCGCGCGCGCGTCTGGTCCTACACTCGGCGCTATGACTGAGACGCCCGACATCAAGCCCCGCTCCCGCCAGGTCACGGACGGCCTGGAGGCGACCGCGTCGCGCGGCATGCTGCGCGCCGTCGGACTCGGTGACGAGGACTTCGCGAAGCCGCAGATTGGCATCGCCTCCTCGTGGAACGAGATCACTCCTTGCAACCTGTCCCTGCAGCGCCTCGCGGCGGCGTCGAAGAACGGCGTCCACGCGGGCGGCGGCTATCCGCTCGAGTTCGGCACCATTTCCGTCTCCGACGGCATCTCGATGGGCCACGAGGGCATGCACTACTCGCTGGTGTCGCGTGACCTCATCGCCGACTCGGTCGAGACCGTCATGATGGCCGAGCGCCTCGACGGCAGCATCCTGCTCGCGGGCTGCGACAAGTCCCTTCCCGGCATGCTCATGGCCGCCGCACGCCTCGACCTCGCGAGCGTGTTCCTCTACGCGGGTTCGATCATGCCCGGGCACGTCACGCTCTCCGACGGCACGTCCAAGGACGTCACGGTGATCGACGCGTTCGAGGCCGTGGGCGCGTGCGCCGCCGGCCTCATGTCGGAGGAGGACCGCCTCGCGATCGAGAAGGCGATCTGCCCCGGCGAGGGCGCGTGCGGCGGCATGTACACCGCGAACACCATGGCCTCGGTGGGTGAGGCGCTCGGCATGTCGATCCCCGGTTCCGCGTCGCCGCCCAGCGCCGACCGCCGCCGCGACTATTACGCGCACAAGTCGGGCGAGGCCGTGGTGAACATGCTGCGCCTGGGGATCACCGCGCGCGACATCATGACCAAGGAGGCGTTCGAGAACGCGATCGCCGTGGTCATGGCGTTCGGCGGCTCGACCAACGCGGTGCTCCACCTGCTCGCGATCGCCAACGAGGCCGAGGTCGACCTCACGCTCGACGACTTCTCCCGCGTGGCCGCCAAGGTTCCGCACCTGGGTGACCTCAAGCCGTTCGGCCAGTTCGTGATGAACGACGTCGACCGCGTGGGCGGCGTGCCCGCGGTGATGAACACGTTGCTCGAGGCGGGCCTCATGCACGGCGACGTCATGACCGTGACCGGCAAGACGCTCGCGGAGAACATGGCCGAGCTCAAGCCCGCGACCATCGACGGCCGCGTGGTGCGTGCCCTCAACAACCCGATCCACAAGTCGGGCGGCATCACGATCCTCAAGGGCTCACTCGCGCCCGAGGGCGCCGTGGTGAAGTCGGCCGGATTCGACGACGACGTCTTCGAGGCGACCGCCCGCGTGTTCGACCGTGAGCGCGCGGCCCTCGACGCTCTCGAGGCGGGAGTGATTCAGAAGGGTGACTGCGTGGTCATCCGCTACGAGGGCCCCAAGGGCGGCCCCGGCATGCGCGAGATGCTCGCGATCACGGCCGCGATCAAGGGCGCGGGACTGGGCAAGGACGTGCTGCTCGTGACGGACGGCCGCTTCTCCGGCGGCACCACCGGGCTGTGCGTGGGGCACATCGCCCCCGAGGCGGTCGACGGCGGACCGATTGCATACGTGCGCGACGGCGACCGGATCACGCTCGATGTGGCCAACGGCACGCTCGAGCTGCACGTCGACGCGGAGGAGCTCGAGGCGCGCAAGGAGGGCTGGGAGCCCATCCCCGCGCGCTTCACCAAGGGTGTGCTGGGCAAGTACCAGAAGCTCGTGGGCTCGGCGTCGAAGGGCGCAGTGCTCTCGTAGCGGCGGGTTGCTGGGCCCTCGCCGCCCAGAAGTCACACCGCTGGCGCCGGGTGTGCGCCGCTCCCCATGTGGATCGCGGACACCTGTCACCAGAGGTGTGACTTCTGCACGTGGCGAGGGGGTTGCCCCGCGCGGTCGAGTCTTGCGCGGCTGAGCCTTACCCGACCTAGCCCCTCCCGACCTAGCCCCGCGCCCCGGCGACGGCGGGAGCGGCCGCCTCCACGGCGTCGTCCCCACGTCCGGGGATCGACTCCACGACCTCGCGGAACTTCGCGTGATCCGTGTAGAGCTCCTGGGTGAGCGGGTTGAGGCGGCGCGAGATGATGCGCCGCGCCTGGTAGATCACGACGGCGACGTTGGCGGCGAGTGACAGTGCCGAGACCACGAACAGCGCGGTGGGGTCGTGCGACGCGTCGACCGAGAACTGCGAGGTCGACACGAACGCAGGGAACGCCATCGTGAACATCATCCAGAACGCGAGGGTGTGGGCCCGGTGCTGGAGCCAGGCGCCCTTGCGCAGGAAAAACGCCGGGATGGTGCAGGACAGCAGCAGCGCGGCGCCGGCGTAGAACGCGTGGTCACCCACGCAGTTGTAGACGTACGCGAAGTTCCACAGGTCGTACGCGATGATCCAGAACCACAGCATGTCGGGCCAGATCATGTCCTTGGTCTTGTCACGCGAGATGTAGATGCCCATCCAGCCGCAGATCGTGACGATGTTGAGGATGCCCGCGACGCCGTTCATGGTGTTCCAGATGCCGGGCACCATGTAGGCGCCGTCGTGGATGCCCTCGGTGAGGCCGGCGACCTCGAAGTCGCGCGTGACGGCCTCCGCGATGTTGATCGCGAGAATCAGCGGCGGGAACAGCAGCACCCAGCGGTTGGCCGCGAGGCGGGGGTAGTAGCGGATCGCCATGAAGCCCAGGCATCCGGCGAGCGCCGAATACACCTTGACCCAGTGGAACCACGTGCCGGTCGAGGAGCCCTCGCCTGCCGTGTGAGGCCACACGAAGACCGTGAGGACCAGGGGCACCGCCACGAAGAGGCCGAGGCCCCACAGCTTCGAGCGGCGTGACAGCTCGTTGAGCCCGATCAGGGCGCCGAGCACCACAAAGAACATGACAGCGGCCTGCCAGCCGATGTCTCCGAACAGGAACATCTCACTCTCCTTCGAGTGGTGGGTCCAGGCCGGGGTCGCTGGAGGGGGTGGGCGCCAGCCGGAGGGTCTGGCGCACGAGGTCGGCGAGCACGTCGTCGCCCACCTCGGGTCGCGTGCGCATCAGGCCCAGCAGGCCGTGAAGCAACATCGCGAACGTCTCCCGCACGTGGCGGATCTCGATGCGGTGGCGAGCCGCGTACGCGGGAATGGTCGTGGCCTCGAGGACCGCGAGGAGCGCATCGACGGAGGCGTCGACATAGCGGACGTACAGTCCGGCGTCGTCGACGCGCGGGACCGGGGGAGCGGACGATGCCCTGGCGGGGTCCGCTCCCGGCTCGACGTCGCGACCGGGCAGGTGGCGGTGGAACAGCGCGATGTAGTCGCGCACGGCGCCGTCGATGTCGCCGGGTGTGCGGGCCGCATCCCATGCGCGCAGGTCATCGGCGAAGTCGGAGACACATGCGTCGAGCACCATCTCGACCAGTTCGGGGGTGGATCCCGCGTAGTGGTACACCAGGCCTCGCGTGACGCCCACCGCGTCGGCGATGTGCTGGAACGTGGTCGCGTGGACTCCCTGCGTGGCGAACAGGCGGCGCGCTGCCGAGACGATCTCCTCGCGGCGCACCTGGGGCGCCTTGACGGTGCGCCCGGTGCGCCCTGCGCGCCCGGTGCGCCCTGCGCGGGAACGGCCCTGGTCCATGCGACCACCACTGCGCGCTATTGACAATCTGTCAATGCGGGGGACGGGCGGCTCGTTGTGCCGTGCCTTTCCGTGACGCCCGCCCCCGCCCGCGTCTCCGCCGCCCGTCCCGTCGGAGGTCACACATCTGGCGCCGGGTGCGCGCGGATTCCCGTCTGGAGCGCGAGGACCGGTCGTCAGATGTGTGACCTGCGCAAGGGCGGGCCGCGTGGCACCGGTGCCGACGCCCGCCTACTGCGTCTTAGAATGCAAGACGGTGAACCAAGATGTGAGATTGTGCGACCGCGGGGCGACACCGCCCCCACCCCGGGCGTAGAGTCTCACCATGCAGACGATCCTCGTACGAGTTATCGGGCGCGCGGACAGCCACCCCTAACCCACGCATCGTCCGCGCGCAGACCCCGAAGGCCACCTCGGCCCAGGGGTTTCTTCATGCGAGGCGGACGCGAGGCCCGCCTCCCACCCACCACCAGGAGAGAAGATGGCACAGGTCCAGGCCAAGCCGGGCGCACCAGCGTCCCGCTCCCGCCAGGCGTCGAGCACTCCCTCGCTCGCGCACCCCACGCCGCAGTCGAACCCGGATCCCGCGCTCAACGGCGTCGAGATGACGGGGGCACAGGCGATCATCCGCGCGCTGGAGAACGCCGGCGTCACGGACGTCTTCGGTCTTCCCGGCGGGGCGATCCTGCCCACGTACGACCCCCTGATGGACTCGACGCGGCTGCGCCACATCCTCGTGCGCCACGAGCAGGGCGCGGGCCACGCGGCACAGGGCTACGCGCACGCGACCGGCAAGGTCGGCGTGTGCATCGCGACCTCGGGGCCCGGCGCGACCAACCTCGTGACCCCGATCGCCGACGCGAACATGGACTCGATCCCCATGGTGGCCATCACCGGCCAGGTGGGTGCGGCAATGATCGGCACGGACGCCTTCCAGGAGGCGGACATCGTGGGCATCACGGCCCCCATCACCAAGCACAACGTGCTGGTGACCGATGCCGCTGACATCCCGCGCGCGATCGCGGAGGCCTTCTACATCGCGAGCCACGGCCGCCCCGGCCCGGTGCTCGTCGACATCGCCAAGTCCGCGCAGCAGGCCACCGCCGCGTTCCAGTGGCCCGGCCGCATCGAGCTGCCCGGCTTCAACGCGGGCGCCCGCCCGCACAGCAAGACGGTGCAGGAGGCCGCGCGCCTGCTCGCGACCGCCCGCCGGCCCGTGCTCTATGTGGGTGGCGGCGTGATCCGCTCCGGCGCGAGCGCAGGGCTGCGCAAGCTCACGGACCTCTCCGGTGCGGCGGTGGTCACGACGCTCATGGCCCGCGGCGCGCTGCCCGACAGCCACCCGCAGCACCTGGGCATGCCGGGCATGCACGGCACCGTGGCGGCCGTCGCGGCGCTGCAGAAGGCGGACCTGGTGGTCTCGCTCGGCGCGCGCTTCGATGACCGCGTCACCGGCGCCCTCGACAGCTTCGCGCCGCACGCGACCATCGTGCACGCGGACATCGACCCCGCCGAGATCGGCAAGAACCGTGCGGTGGACGTGCCGATCGTCGGCGACCTCAAGGAGGTCTTCGAGGCGCTGGTGCCCGCACTCGCGCAGGAGCATGAGCGCCACGGCAAGCCGGACCTCGAGGCCTGGTGGGCGCAGCTCGACGACTGGCGCTCGACGTACGCGCTGGGCTACACGCCCACGCACGACGGACTGTCGAGCCCGCAGCACGTGATCCAGCGCCTGGGTGAGCTCAACGACCCGGAGAGCACCATCTACACGTCCGGCGTGGGCCAGCACCAGATGTGGGCGAGCCAGTTCATCAAGTACGAGCGCCCCAACACCTGGATCAACTCGGGCGGCCTCGGCACCATGGGCTTCTCGGTCCCCGCCGCGATGGGCGCCCAGGTGGGCCAGCCCGACCAGACGGTGTGGGCGATCGACGGCGACGGCTGCTTCCAGATGACCAACCAGGAACTTGTCACGTGCGCGATCAATGAGATCCCCATCAAGGTCGCGATCATCAACAACTCGAGCCTGGGCATGGTGCGCCAGTGGCAGACCCTGTTCTACGAGGGCCGCTACTCGAACACGGACCTGCACACGGGTCACGGCACGCGCCGCGTCCCCGACTTCGTGAAGCTCGCCGAGGCGATGGGCTGCGTGGGCCTGCGCTGCGAGTCCGATGCCGACGTCGACGCGGTGATCAAGCGCGCCAACGAGATCGACGACCAGCCCGTGGTGGTGGACTTCACCGTGTCGCGCGACGCGATGGTGTGGCCCATGGTCGCGTCGGGCAAGAGCAATGACGAGATCCAGTACGCGCGTGGCATCGCCCCCGCGTGGGACCGGGAGGACTGACCCATGACGAAGCACACCCTGTCCGTGCTGGTCGAGAACAAGCCGGGCGTGCTCGCGCGCGTCGCGGGCCTGTTCTCGCGCCGCGCGTTCAACATTCACTCGCTCGCGGTGGGCCAGACGGAGCACCCGGAGATCTCTCGCATCACCGTCGTGGTCGACGTGGACGCCCTCCCGCTCGAGCAGGTCACCAAGCAGCTCAACAAGCTGGTGCACGTGCTCAAGATCGTCGAGCTCGAGCAGGACCGCTCGGTCCAGCGCGACCTGCTGCTGGTCAAGGTGCGCGCGGACTCGCGCCAGCGCACCGACGTCCTCCAGGTGGTCGACCTGTTCCGCGCCCACGTCGTCGACGTTGCTCCCGACTCGCTCGTCATCGAGGCGGTGGGCGCGCCCGAGAAGCTCGAGGCGCTGCTCGCTGCGCTCGCGCCCCACGACGTCCGCGAGATCGTCCAGTCCGGCACGGTCGCGATCGGCCGTGGCGGCCGCTCGATCACGGAGCGTGCGCTCGATCGGGTGGCCTCCGCCTGATGTCCTGAGGGACGATGCCCGGCCCGCCCGAGCATCGTCCCCTCACCCCCGTCTTCACTTACGTTCGACAATCAACTGAAGGAGATCCCAGCATGGCTGAGCTGTTCTACGAGAAGGACGCAGACCTCTCGATCATCCAGGGCAAGAAGGTCGCGGTCGTGGGCTACGGCTCGCAGGGCCACGCTCACGCGCAGAACCTGCGCGACTCGGGCGTCGAGGTGCGCGTCGCGCTCCGCGACGGCTCGAAGTCGGTCGCGAAGGCGGAGGAGGACGGCTTCACGGTCCTCAGCGTCGCCGACGCCACGCAGTGGGCCGACCTCATCATGATCCTCGCGCCGGACCAGCACCAGCGCGGCATCTACAACGACGAGATCAAGCCGCACCTCGCGCCGGGCAAGACCCTCGCGTTCGCGCACGGCTTCAACATCCGCTTCGGCTACATCGAGACCCCCGAGGGCGTCGACGTCATCCTCATCGCCCCCAAGGCACCCGGCCACACCGTGCGTCGCGAGTACGTCGCGGGCCGCGGCATCCCGGACATCATCGCCGTCGAGCACGACGAGTCGGGCTCGGCGTGGGCGACCGCGCTGTCCTACGCCTCGGCGATCGGTGGCACGCGCGCAGGCGTCATCAAGACCACGTTCACCGAGGAGACCGAGACGGACCTCTTCGGCGAGCAGGCCGTGCTCTGCGGTGGCACGTCGCACCTGGTGCAGTACGGCTTCGAGGTGCTGACCGAGGCCGGCTACCAGCCCGAGATCGCGTACTTCGAGGTCCTGCACGAGCTCAAGCTGATCGTGGACCTCATGTGGGAGGGCGGCATCGCCAAGCAGCGCTGGTCGATCTCCGACACCGCCGAGTACGGCGACTACGTCTCCGGCCCCCGCATCATCACCCCGGAGGTCAAGGAGAACATGAAGGCCGTGCTCGCCGACATCCAGTCCGGCGCGTTTGCCAAGCGCTTCATCGACGACCAGGACAACGGCGCCGTCGAGTTCAAGGAGCTGCGCGCCAAGGAGGAGTCGCACCCCATCGAGACCACCGGCAAGGAGCTCCGCGCCCTGTTCTCGTGGTCCGGCGCCGCGCAGGACAAGGACTACGTGGACGGCTCGGCGGCCCGATGACCGAGACCACCTACCGCCTCGCGGTGGTCGCGGGCGACGGGATCGGCCCGGAGGTTGTCGCGGAGGGGCTCAAGTGCCTCGCCGCCGCGACCGAGGGCACCGGAATCGTGTTCGAGACCACCGAGTTCGACCTGGGTGCCAAGCGCTGGCACGCGACGGGGGAGACCCTGACGGACGCCGACCTCGAGGCGATCAAGGGCCACGACGTCATCCTGCTGGGCGCGATCGGCGACCCCACGGTGCCGTCGGGCGTGCTTGAGCGCGGGCTGCTGCTCAAGTTGCGCTTCGCGCTCGACCAGTACGTCAACCTGCGTCCGTCGCGCCTGTACCCCGGGGAGGTGTCGCCGCTGCGTGAGCCGGGCGAGATCGACTTCGTGGTGGTGCGCGAGGGCACCGAGGGTCCGTACGTGGGCAACGGCGGCGCGCTGCGCGTCGACACCCCCCACGAGATCGCGACCGAGGTCTCCGTCAACACCCGTCACGGCGTCGAGCGCGTGGTCCGCTACGCGTTCTCCGTCGCGGCGGGTCGCGACCGCAAGCACGTGACCCTGGTGCACAAGCACAACGTGCTCGTGCACGCGGGTCACCTGTGGCGCCGCACGGTCGAGGCGGTCGCGCCGGAGTTCCCCGACGTCACGTGGGACTACCTGCACATCGACGCCGCGACGATCGTCATGACCACGGACCCCTCGCGCTTCGACGTGATCGTCACGGACAACCTGTTCGGCGACATCCTCACGGACCAGGCGGCCGCGGTCTCCGGCGGCATCGGGCTCGCGGCCTCGGGCAACGTCAACCCCGACAAGACCGGACCGTCGATGTTCGAGCCGGTCCACGGCTCGGCCCCCGACATCGCCGGTCAGCAGAAGGCGGACCCGTCCGCCACCGTGCTGTCGGTCGCGATGATGCTGGACTTCCTGGGCCACGGCGAGCTCGCGGCCAAGGTCGAGGCGGCGGTCGCGGCCGATGCCGCGGCCAAGGCCGAGTCCGGGCTGGTTCGCTCGACGGCCGAGGTCGGCGACGCCCTCGCCGCCCGCATCCGCGCCTAGGACCCATCCCCTCTAGGACGCCCTGTGAGGTGCTGAGTGCGCGAATCCGCCGATTCTGAGCACTCAGCACCTCGCAGGACTCACCCCATGCCAAGACCAAGGAAGGCCCAGAAGTGACTGACACCATCGCATCGTCCACCGGCGAGGCCTTCCGCGTCGTCCGCAATCCCCACGCGGCCACGGACGCCGAGCGCGCGGAGAAGCTACGCGACCTCGCCTTCGGGCTGCAGTTCACCGACCACATGGCGCGCGTGACGTGGACCGCCGACGAGGGCTGGCACGACCGCCGCATCGAGCCCTACGGCCCCATTCCGATGGACCCCGCCGCCTCCGTGCTGCACTACGCGCAGGAGGTCTTCGAGGGCCTGAAGGCGTACCGGTGGGCCGACGGCAGCATCCGGCTGTTCCGTCCGCACGCGAACGCCGAGCGCCTCCAGCGCTCCGCATGGCGCATGGCGCTGCCGGAGCTGAGCGTCGACGACTTCATGGCCTCGATCCGCGCGCTCGTCGAGCTCGAGCACGCGTGGGTGCCCGACGCCCCCGAGACGTCGCTCTACCTGCGCCCCTTCCTCATCGGCACCGACGTGTTCCTCGGACTGCGCGCGCCCAAGCGCGTCGACTACCTGCTCATCGCATCCCCCTCGGGGCCGTACTTCCCCGGCGGCATCAAGCCCGTGTCGATCTGGGTCGAGCGCGACTATCACCGCGCGGGCCCGGGTGGCACCGGCGCGGCCAAGTGCGGCGGCAACTACGCCGCGTCGCTGCGCCCGCAGATGGCCGCGTACGAGCGCGGCTTCGACCAGGTGCTGTACCTCGACGCCGCGACGGGATCCGTGCTCGAGGAGCTGGGCGGCATGAACGTGTTCGCCGTCCGCGCGGACGGCACGGTGCTCACCCCGATCATCAACGGCAACATCCTCGAGGGAGTGACCCGTTCGAGCGTCATCAGGCTGCTCGAGGACCAGGACCTCAAGGTGGTCGAGCGAGACATCACGCTCGCGGAGCTGCGTCAGGGGATCGAGGACGGCGAGATCACCGAGGTGTTCGCGTGCGGCACCGCGGCGATCGTCACCCCGGTCGGGCGCATGGCCTCGACAGACTTCGACGTGACGGTCGGCGACGGCCAGCCGGGCCCCGTGACGGCCGCGGTGCGCGAGCGCCTCACCGCGATCCAGTACGGCCGCGCCGAGGATCCCTACGGCTGGATGCACCGGGTTCTCTGACGCGTCGACGGCCCGGCCTGGCCCGGCGCGTCGCACGCCTACGCATGCGTAACCTACGGGCGCGTAGGTTAAGATTGAGCATGACCCAGAACCACATGGCAGCACCGGGGCTCGCCAGCATCGACCCCGCGATGAACCTCACCGCGATGCTCGACTCTCGCGTCGCGGCGAACCCCAGCGGTCCCTTCGCCGAGGTGAAGGACGATGCCGGGGCATGGGTCCCCGTGTCGCTCGCCGAGTTCAGGGATCGGGTGCGCGCCGTGGCGAAGGGCCTCATCGCGTCCGGCGTGGCCGCGGGCGACCGTGTGGGCATCATGGGCGACACCCGCATCGAGTGGTCCGTGATGGACTTCGCGGTGCTCGCCGCCGGGGGCATCGTCGTGCCCATCTACCCGTCGTCGTCGGCGAAGCAGTGCGCGTGGATCGTCGAGGACGCGGGGCTGTCCCTGGTCGCGGCGGAGACCGAGGACCTGCGCGCCATGCTCGCGGGCCTCGACAAGGCTCCCCGGGTGGTCGCGCTCACCGCCGAAGGCCTCGACGCGCTCGCCGCCTCCGGTGACGGCGTCTCCGACGCCGACCTCGACGCCCGCACCGCGGACGTGGTGCTCACCGACCTCGCGACCATCATCTACACCTCGGGCACCACGGGCCGGCCCAAGGGCGCGATGCTCACCCACCGCAACCTGGTCGAGCACGCGAAGAACGTCGAGCTCGACTCCGAGTTCGGCGCGTTCGTGCAGGGCGACACGAGGGTGCTGCTCTTCCTTCCCCTCGCGCATGTCTTCGCGCGCTACGCGATGGTGCTCGCGCTGTCCTCGGGCGCCGTGATTGGCTACACCCCGAACCATAAGACGCTCGCCGCCGACCTCGCGAGCTTCCGGCCCACGTGGATGCCGCTGGTCCCGCGCGTGCTCGAGACGATCTACAACCGCGCGGACGCCGCCCAGACCGGCCTCAAGAAGCGGATCTTCCGCTGGTCGGCCAAGGTCGCGCGCGAGTCTTCGATGGCGCTCGAGACCGGCGGACCGTCGCTCGGGCTGAAGGTGCGCTTCCGGATTGCCGACGCGCTGGTGCTCAAGAAGATCCGCGCGCTCATGGGTGGGCAGCTGGGCTACGTGCTCGCGGGCGGAGCCAAGCTCAACGCGAGCATCGGCCACTTCTTCCGCGGACTGGGCGTCACCGTGATGCAGGGCTACGGACTCACGGAGACCACCGCAGCGCACATGGGAACCCCCAGCACCGGCCAGGTCATGGGCACCGTCGGCCACCCGCTCGCGGGCTGCGAGGTGAAGCTCGACGAGGACGGCGAGATCCTGGTCAGGGGCGTCAACCTGTTCTCGGGCTACTGGAACGCACCCGAGGAGACCGCTCAGGTGATGCGCGGCGACTGGTTCGCGACGGGCGACCTGGGAGAGATCCACGACGGCAACCTCACCATCACGGGTCGCAAGAAGGAGATCCTGGTGCTGTCCTCGGGCAAGAACATCCAGCCCGCGATCCTCGAGGACTCGATCCGCTCGCACCCCGCGATTCAGGACTCCGTGGTGATCGGCGACGGCCGCCACTTCGTGTCCGCCGTCGTGACGCTCGACCCGGTGCTGTTGCCCAGCTGGCTCGCCGCTCACGACCTGCCCGAGATGGACGTCGCGACCGCCTCGACACACGAGCGCGTGCGCGAGCTCATCAGCCGCGCGATCGCCACGGCCAACGATCACGTCTCGCGCGCCGAGGCCATCCGCGAGTTCCGCATCCTTCCCCGCGAGTTCACCGAGGCCCGCGAGGAGATCACGGCCTCGCTCAAGATTCGCCGGGCCGTGGTCATGGAGAACTTCAAGGACCTCATCGAGTCGATCTACTCGCAGCAGAAGTCCTCGCCCCCCGGCGGCCACGCCTAACCCCACCCGCGCCCCACCGAGCCCCGCCCCCGGCCACCGTTCGGGACACTCAGTACTCCTCCGTCGCGAGTCTCGCGGGCTGCGGGACACTGAGTACTCCCCGCGCGCGGCGACCCCGCCTGCGTCATGCTGAACTCATGCCCGCCTCCGACTTCACGCTGACCAGCCCCGACATCCCCGACGGCACCCGCATCCCGGACACCTTCGCGGGGCAGGACGGCGCGCTCGCGCCCCGCATGAGCGTCGAGGGGGTGCCCGAGGGGTCCGTCGAGCTCGCGCTCGTGTGCCACGACCCCGACGCCCCGCTCCCGCACGGCTTCACCCACTGGACGCTGTACGGACTGCCGCCCATCGAGGGCGAGATCGCGGTCGCGCTGGGAAGGTCCGGGCCCCAGGACGACTCCGGCGTCGGCTACGTGGGCGCCTTCCCTCCGCCCGGCCACGGCGTGCATCGCTACTACTTCTGGGTCTACGCGCTCTCCCGCCCGGTCGAGGGCGAGCCCACCCGCGCGGAGTTCCTCGCGCGCTACGCGGATGCCGTGATCGGGCAGGCGCGCACCGTGGGCACCTTCTCGCGATAGGCCCGGGATGAGGGACGATGCCCGCTACAGGGCCGCGGAGGCGGCCGTCTGGGAGCGGCATGAACTCCCGAGTCCGACCGAGCACTGGGTCGACCACCCCCGCGGGCGCATCCGGGTGCTCGCGCGCGGGGAGGGCCGCCCGGTGCTGTTCATCCACGGTAGTCCCACCGCGGGAGCCTCGCTCGTGCCGCTCGCGGGAGCGCTCGCGAGCGGTCCGCTGTCCGGGCTGCGGGTGCTGGTGGTCGACCGCCCCGGCTGCGGGCTCAGCGACCCCCTCGACCCGCCGCCGGCCACCTCGGGGGAGCTCTTCGACGCCACCACCGCGGCCCTCGCCGCGGTCATCGAGGCCCACTCCGCCGGCCCCGCGGATGTCGTCGGCAGCTCCGCCGGGGGAGCGGCGGCCCTGACGCTCGCGGCACGTCGCCCCGAGCTCGTGCGCACGCTCGTCCTCGAAGGCGCGCCGCTCCTCGCCGGCGCCCGGCTGCCCGCCCCACTGCGGGCATCGTCCCTGCGACCGGTGGCACGCGCGGTCACTCGCCGCCGCGTGACGGAGGCCGATCTCCGCCGCTCCTTTCGCGCCATGGGCCACGCGCGGCTGCTCTCGCGCGGCGGGCTCGCCGGGCCGGATCTCGCGTGGCGCGTCGCCGTCGCGCGCCACACGGACACGTATGCGCACGAGCTCGCGCTCATCCGCCTCGCCGCGTCCTGGCGCGGTCTGCGGGCGGGCTGGGCGCCGGGTCGCGAGACGCTCGAGGAAGTGCGTGCGCCCTCGCTGTGGCTCGTGGGCGACCGCGATCCGTTCTCCTCTCCCGCGAGGGTGCGCGCGTGGGCGGCGCACGCACCCGGCTCGACCGTGCGCATCCTCCCTGGTCAGGGCCATCAGCCCTGGATGGACGATGCCGTGGGTCACGCGCGCGCGATCGTGCGGTGGTGGAGAGGCCCGAGGATGCGGCCGTGACCCTTCACGTTGTCGGACCTCGGGCGTAGCCTGACGGAGGCGCTACGTCCCCGGTGGCGCCGGGGGGAGTATTCATGACGGACCTGGCAATCGAGACCGAGGGTCTCGCGAAGATCTACGGCAAGCAGCGGGCGGTCGACGGGATCGATCTCGCGATCGCTCGCGGAGGTGTGCACGGCTTTCTGGGGCCCAACGGCGCAGGCAAAACCACGGCGATTCGCATGCTCGCCACGCTCATCCGGCCGGACGAGGGTCGCGCTCGCGTGTTGGGCTACGACGTCGAGAGGCAGGCCGATGAGGTGCGCTCGCGTGTGAGCCTCACGGGGCAGTTCGCGTCGGTTGACGAGGACCTCACGGGCAAGGAGAACCTGCGGCTCATCGCGCGCCTGTACGGGTATCGCGGCGCGGCGGGCGCGGGCCGCGCGGATCAGTTGCTCGAGGCGTTCGGGTTGGCCGATGCTGCGGACCGGCAGGTCAAGAAGTACAGCGGAGGCATGCGCAGGCGCATCGACATTGCTGCGTCGCTGGTGGTGAGTCCCGAGTTGCTGTTCCTCGACGAGCCCACCACGGGACTCGACCCGCGTGCGCGCAATGAGGTGTGGGACATCATTCGTGCGCTGGTCGCGCACGGCACCACCGTGATGCTCACCACGCAGTACCTCGACGAGGCCGACCAACTCGCGGACCGCATCTCCGTGATCGACCAGGGGCGGATCATCGCGGAGGGCACCTCGAGCGAACTCAAGGCCTCCGTGGGGTCCGGCACCCTGCACGTGCGCGTCATGCACCGCGATGAGCGCGACGCGGCGCGCGCGATCCTGGTGCGCGAGCTCGGGGTCGACTTCGACACCACGCACGATCCGCAGGCGCTCGTGGCCGGGCTCGAGGACCGTTCGGGCGTGACGCGCGCGCTCACCGCACTCGAGGACGCGCGCATCGGGCTCGCACAGTTCTCGCTCGGGCAGCCCACTCTCGACGAGGTCTTCCTCGCGCTGACGGGCCATCATGCCGAGTCGGACGACACACCCGCAGAGGAGGAGGCGGCATGAGCACTCAGACCGCTTCGCAGACCGCGCCTCAGGGGGAGGCGCCCGCTCCCAAGGTCGAGGCCATCGCCTCGGCTCTCACGGGGGCGACTCGCCCGGCGCGACCCTCCGCCGTGTCGACCTCCGTCACCTTCGGGTGGCGCGCACTGCTCAAGATCAAGCACGTGCCCGAGCAGCTCTTCGACGTCACGGTGTTCCCGATCATCATGACGCTCCTTTTCACGTACCTGTTCGGTGGCGCGATCGCGGGCTCGGTCGAGGAGTACATCGCCTACATCGCACCGGGCGTCCTGGTCCAGTCGGTGCTGTTCATCACGATGTACACGGGCACGACGCTGCGCACCGACATCGACAAGGGCGTCTTCGACCGCTTCCGGTCGCTGCCCATCTGGAGGCCGTCCGCGCTGGTCGGAATGCTGTTGGGAGACGCCGTGCGGTTCACCGTCGCGTCGATCGTCACCGCGATCGTGTGTCTCGCGATCGGATGGCGTCCCGCCGGCGGTGTCGCTGGCGTGGTCGCGGGCGTCGCCTTGCTGCTCGTGTTCGCGTTCTCGCTCGGGTGGATCTGGACCTTCCTCTCGATGCTGCTGCGCACCCCGGGCTCGATCATGGGCGTCGCGAGTTTTGTGCTCATGCCGCTGCTGTTCGGATCGAACATCTTCGTGGACCCCTCCACGATGCCCGGCTGGCTGCAGGCGTGGGTCAACGTCAACCCCGTGTCCGACCTGGTCACCGCGGTGCGCGGCTTCATGAACGGCACCGAGGTAGGCGCGGAGCTCGTCACCACGCTCGTGTGGGCGGCGGGACTCGTGGCCGTGTTCGGCTCGCTCACGATGTGGAAGTACCGCGACCCGCGGTAGGTCCGGGCGGGCGGTCCGGCGCCGCGGCTACAGGGCGGATTCGGCGAGGAGCTCCTCCATCTCCGCGATCTCGGACTGCTGGGCGGCGATGATGTCGCGAGCGAGTTCGATCGCGCCGGTGTTCTCGCCCTCGGCCACCTGAATGGTCGACATCTCGACCGCGCCGCGATGGTGGTCGATCATGAGCTCGAGGAAGAGCCGATCAAAGGCCTCGCCGTCAAGTGCGTCGAGCGCCGCCATGGCCTCGCCCTGATCCATGCCGTTCATGTCCATGCCTGCGTGATCCATCGCGCCGTGCTCGGCGGCGTCCGGCAGGTCCTCGCCCCATGCCGCAAGCCACGACTCCATGGTCGCGATCTCGGGTCCCTGGGCGGCGCTGATCCGTTGACCGAGCGTGCGAACCTGCTCGGTCGCCGCACGTGTGACCACCAGGTCGGCCATTTCGACCGCGCCTTCGTGGTGCACGATCATCATCTGAGCGAACTCGGTGTCGGCGGCGTTATGGGTGGTGGCCGCTGGCGCCGATGCCGTGATCGTCACGCGAGGTGTGCCAGGCTCGGCGGAGGAGGCGCAGCCCGCGAGCGTGAGCGCCAGCGCGGTGGCACCGGAGACCAGGACGGTGATGCGAGCCGTGCGTGCCATGGATCTCTCCTTGTCGTGCGGTGCCTCGGGCGCCGCCGGGTCGGGGTTGTCGCGCCCGAGGGCGGACTCGTGCAGGGGTCTTCATCCTCACATCGGACAGTCAACCTGCCGTCGCCAGACCATGAAGGTTTGATGAAGATCGCCGGCGCGTGACGGGTCGCGGGATCCGTGGGCTAACCTCATCCCCATGCACGCCACCCCCATGATGCTCATGCCCGCGCCCCATGGCCGCCGCATGTCGTCGTGTTGTGGGGCGCCCTCGCACCGCTGTTGATCGAGCCCTCCGCGCTCTAGCGGACCCCTCGACAGCCAGGCGGTATCGCCCGCCACCTCGCCGCGGCATCGTGCCCACGCACATGCTGGCGTCCCCCGGTACTCCCCACCCGCCACCCGGCATCCGCCGCGCGCCGCGCGGCCCTCGCACGGTCGCCTCCCCCGGCCGTACCCTCACGAAAGGCTCACCCATGAAGCGCCGATTTGTCCTTACCGCCACCGTCCTCGGATCGTCCGCCCTGCTCGCCGCGTGCTCTACCGGTGCCGGCGACCCGGTCGCGACCGCATCGCCCACCGCGACCGCGTCCGCCTCGACCGACGACTCGCTCGCGAACGTCCTCGAGGCCGGCGAGCTCGTGGTCGGCACCGAGGGCACGTACCGCCCGTTCAGCTACCACGAGGACGGCTCGGGCGACCTCACCGGCTATGACGTCGAGGTGATTCGCGCGGTCGCCGAGGAGCTGGGCGTCGAGGTTCGTTTCGAGGAGACCCAGTGGGACGCGATCTTCGCCGGTCTCGAGGCGGGTCGCTTCGACGTGATCGCCAACCAGGTCTCCATCACCCCGGACCGCGAGGAGAGCTACACGTTCTCCTCCCCGTACACGTACTCGCCGGGCGTGATCGTGGTCGCCGAGTCCACTACCGACATCGCCTCCTTCGCGGACCTCGAGGGCCGGACCACGGCCCAGTCGCTCACGTCGAACTGGTACGTGCTCGCCGAGCAGTCCGGCGCAGTCATCGAGGCGGTCGAGGGCTGGGCCCAGGCCGCCACGCTGGTGGAACAGGGCCGCGTCGACGCCACCATCAACGATCGCCTCACGTTCCTCGACTACCAGGTGCAGACCGGCGCGACCGGCCTGGTGGTCGCGGCGCAGACCGACGACGTGTCGCGGAGCGCCTTCGCGTTCGCGCAGGGTAGCGACGCGCTCGCCGCGGCGGTGGACGATGCCCTGGCCACCCTGGCTGCCGACGGCACCCTCGCGGACATCTCGACCGAGTTCTTCGGCGAGGACGTGTCGGTGGCACCCGCCTCGTGACCGGCATCGACTGGGATCTGGTCCTCGGATCGCTCGGCCCTCTCCTGAGCGGGGCGATCCGAGGCACCATCCCGCTCGCGCTGGTGTCGTTCGCCGCGGGCATGGTGCTCGCGGTGGCGGTCGCGCTCATGCGGCTGTATGGCAACCGCGCCGTGGCCGCGGTCGCGGGGCTCTATGTGTCCGTGATCCGTGGCACGCCGCTGCTGGTCCAGCTGTTCGTGGTGTTCTATGGGTTGCCGTCGCTCGGACTCACAATCGACCCGTGGCCCAGCGCGATCATCGCGTTCTCGCTCAACGTGGGCGGCTACGCGGCCGAGGTGGTGCGAGCCGCCATCCTCTCCGTCCCCAAGGGCCAGTGGGAGGCGGCCTACATGATCGGCATGTCGAGGCCCACGTCGCTGCGGCGGGTCATCCTTCCCCAGGCGTCGCGGGTGGCGGTGCCGCCGCTGTCGAACACCTTCATCTCCCTGGTGAAGGACACCTCGCTGGCGTCGCTCATCCTCGTCACGGAGCTGTTCCGTGAGGCGCAACAGATCGCGGCCTTCAGCCAGGAGTTCATGGTGCTCTACGTCGAGGCGGCGCTCGTGTACTGGGTGATCTGCCTGGCCCTGGCCGGAGGCCAGGGCTCACTCGAGAAGCGATTGGATCGATATGTCGCCCACTGATACCCCGCCGGGTGCCACCCCGGACCCCACCGGCGCGCGGGCATCGTCCCTACTCACCGCGGCAGGCGTGTCCAAGAGCTTCGGGGACGTCGAGGTGCTGCGCTCGGTCGACGTGAGCGTCGCCCGCGGCGAGGTGCTCGCCGTGATCGGGGCCTCCGGGTCCGGTAAGACCACGCTGTTGCGGTGCCTCAATGGTCTCGAGGTGCCCGACTCGGGCCGCGTGAGCATCGGGCACACTTCGGTCGACTTCGCGACCCGACCACCCGCGCGGGAGCTGCGCGCGTTGCGCGACCGTTCGGCCATGGTGTTCCAGCACTACCACCTGTTCCCGCACCGCACCGTGCTCGAGAACATCGTCGAGGGACCCGTGGTGGTGCAGCGGCGCCCGCGCGCCGAGGTCAACGCGGAGGCGCTGGCGCTGCTCGACAGGGTGGGACTCGCGGATCGCGCGGGGGCATACCCGCATGAGCTCTCCGGCGGGCAGCAGCAGCGCGTCGGGATTCTCCGCGCGCTCGCGCTACGGCCCGACGTGCTGCTGTTCGACGAACCCACCTCCGCTCTCGACCCCGAGCTCGTGGGAGACGTCCTCGGGTTGATGCGGGACCTGGCCGCGGAGGGCTGGACCATGGTGGTGGTCACGCACGAACTGCAGTTCGCGCGCGAGGTCGCACACCGGGTGGCTTTTGTCGACGGGGGTCGGGTGCTCGAGGAGGGCCCTCCCGACCAGGTGCTACGCCACCCCCAACACGACCGCACGCGCCAGTTCGTCCGCAGGCTCCTGCACCCGCTGTAGCGACGCAATCTTCACGGACTCTTCATCGCTTCTCGACGCGTGCACCATGCCCCCGGGGGCACACTGGAGGGAGACGTTCGCCGCACGCGCGGACGAGACGCGGAGGTCATCATGTGGGGCAATGGATACGGCGGAATGATGGGCGGCGGCGCCGGCATGGTGTTGCTGTGGGTCCTGGTCATCGCGGGGGTCGCGGCACTGATCTTCGCGGTGGTGCAGCTCGCCGGGCAGCCCCGGGATCGGAATGGCCGCGATGGCGTTCGCGCTCAGGTGCGCGAGGTTGCCGAGCCGCCGCGCCGATCGGCGCAGCCCGGACCCAGCCCGCGGCTTATCCTCGAGCAGCGCTTCGCGCGTGGCGAGATCGATGCCGAGGAGTTCACCGAGCGACTGAGGGTCCTGGAGGGCCCGTGACCGTTCGCGTCTCGCGGCGCACCGCGATCGCCATCGGGGCGTGCGGCGCGGGGTCGATCGCGCTGGGTGTGGCCGGTTTGGCCGCGGGCGGAGGCGTCCCTGAGAAAACCCAGCGGGGGGACGATGCCGCGGGTGGGGCCCCGTGGTCCGAGCCAGCGGTCCTGGAATCGAGCGGCGGGTTGCTCGCGTGCGAGTTGCGCGTCGCGGCGGCGCCCGTTGAGGTCGCGGGAGGCGCGGCCCGGATGCTCACCTACAACGGCACCGTGCCGGGCCCCACCCTTCACGTGCGGCCAGGGGACACCCTGCGGGTCCGGCTCGTCAATGAGCTCGACGAGCCCACGAATCTCCACACCCACGGGCTCGAGGTTTCGCCTGCGGGCGCGAGCGACAACCCGATGATCGAGATCGCGCCGGGACAGGCGTTCGACTACGAGCTCTCCATCCCCGCCGATCACCCCTCCGGCGTGTTCTGGTACCACCCGCACCGCCACGGCCTCGTGGCCGCGCAGGTGTTCGGGGGGCTCTACGGAGCGATCGTCGTCGACAGCGACGACTGGTCCGCAGCCGCTCCGCGGATCGCGGTCGTCTCGGACACCACCATCGTGCGCGGGGAGGTCGCCCAGCCGAACGCCGCGGCGAGCGGGGACGGGCGGGTGGGCGACACGCTCCTCACCAACGGCCTCGTCGCGCCCTTGCTCACCGGCGGGCCCGGCGGGGTCGAACGGGTGCTGGTCATCAACGCGTGCGCGACGCGGTACCTCGACCTCGACCTCGGCGGGCGTACGGTCCGGGTGCGCGGACGTGACGGAGGCGCCTTCGAGCCGGCCGTCGAGACGCGCCGCGTCCTGGTCGTGCCCGGCGGACGCGTGGACCTGGAGATGGAGGTCCCCGCCGAGCCCGTCGACCTCGTCGCCCGCGCCTACGCGCTTCATGGCGGCGGCATGGGCGGCATGGGCGGCATGGGCGGCATGGGCGGGATGGGTGCGACGCCCGCGGATGCCACGGTGCTCACGCTCGGCCCCGGCGGTGCGTCGCGCCCCGTCGCGCCCCGTACGTCGCGCCCCCGCCGTGACCTGCGCGACGCGCCCGTCGTCCGTCGCCGGATCATTCGGATGACGGGCGGCATGTCCAGCATGGCCGCCATGACCTTCGATTTCGACGGCAGGCCATTCGACGCTGACCGCGTAGACCAGGACGTGTCGCTCGGGACCGTCGAGGAGTGGGTGCTCGAGAACGCCTCGCCCATGCATCACCCTTTCCATCTCCATACGTGGCCGATGCAGGTGATGGACGCGACTCCCGGAGTCGTCGACGTCCGGGACGTGGTGGACGTGCCGGCCGGCGCCACGGTGACGGTGAGGATCGCGTTCGACCGCTTCGCTGGCGTCACCGTGTATCACTGCCACATCCTCGATCACGAGGACCTCGGAATGATGGGCGTGGTCGAGGCCGGCTGACACGCGACGCCGGCTCAGGCGAGCTTGGCGTTCACGATCTCGAGGAGCTCGGCCGGGTCGACCCACATCGAGGGGTAGTTGCCGTACCACCGCTGGACACCGTCGGCATCGATGAGGACGAACCCGTGCCCGGGCAGACCGGCGTGCATGCCGGTGCCGAGCGTGCCGTATGCGTCCGACACCACGCCGTCGTCGAGGGCGAACGGTGCCTGCACGTCGAGACGGTCGCGGTCGGCGTTGATCTGCTCCGCGGTGTTCATCACGATCGGAAGCACCGCGATGCCCGCTGCCGCGAAGTCGGGGTTCTGCTCGATCGCCGCCATCTGCATGAGGCACGAATCGCAGCCCGCTCCCTCGTTGAAGTAGAGCAGCACCGGGCTACCCGCGTAGTCGGCGAGCGACACCTCGCCGCCGTCGCTCAGCGGCAGCGTGAACGGCGTCGCCTGATCGGCGCCGGTCCCGGTCTCGGGACGCGCGGACAGCAGGGCCGCCGTCACGAGCCCGGCGATCAGGACGAGCGCGCCGAGCCACGCCAGCCGCACCCGCAGCGTGCGCCGCCGCTGCTCACGCTCACGCGCGGAGCCGGTCTGCGTGAGCAGCCTGTCGCGCTCCTTGTTGAGTCGCGTCGTGGATCCTGACGTCATGGGTCACTCCTTGTCGGTGGCGGGCGGCGCGGTGTGCACGGCGTTATCGCGTTGGTCAGTTGGGGACGATGCTGGGGCTGGGATGGGCGCCGCCGGCGCGAAGTCGGCCTTCCGCTCGGCGGTCCTGCGCCAGGGCGTGCGACGGTCCGCGATCGTGCCCCACACGAACACCGCAGCGACCGCGATGAGCGCGGCAGCCTGGACGGGCTCGGGGATGGGGCTCAGGGCGTCCTGCACGGTCCCGAAGACCCGCGTCAGCGCGTCGGAGGCCCATGCCTGTGCGGCGGTGCCGCCGGTCATGCCGGGCGAACCCGCGAGCGAGATGATGAAGGCGCCCATGACGACGAAGGCGACCGCGACCACCACGTTGACGGTGTTGGTCACGAGCGTGCGCCCGGCGACGGTCAGGCGGACCGGGCGGGCACGGAGGAACCGCTTCTCCCCGAGGCGCGCCTTGTCCCACACCAACGCCATGATGAACAGTGGGAACACCATCCCGAACACATAGGCGAGGCCAAGCACCAGGCCCCCTGCGGCAGATCCGGACAGCACCGACAGCGTCATCACTCCGGCGAGCACCGGCGCGCAGCAGCTCGACGCGATTCCCGAGAAGACGCCGAGGGCGAAGAAGCTGGCGCTGTCGCCGCGGCTGGTGTCCGGCGCGCGCAGGAACGACGGCAACGACCACATGCGTCCCGAGATCGCGAGTCCCGCGAGCGCGATCATGAGCAGTCCGCCCGCCCAGTACAGCGGCGCATGATACTTGGCGATCGCGCCGGAGAGCAGGCTCATGCCCAGCGTGATGGGCACCAGCACCACGGCGAGACCTGCGGCGAAGATGAAGGTGAGGGGCAGGAGCCGCCAGCGGCGGTTCTTGACGGCCCCCGCGAGGTAGCTCGGGGCCAGGAAGACGATGCAGCACGGCGCGAAGAGCGCCACACCGCCCGCGAAGAACGCCGCGACGATGCTTCCGGTCGCGAGAAGCTCGGAGCCCATGTCAGCGCGCCTCGGCGACGGCGACCGCGGCGTCCGTGTGCCGCTCGAGCAGCCTCGCCAACTTCTTGCGCGGCAGGCGGCCCGAGCTGAAGAACTCGCCGTCCACGACGACAAGGGGATTCATGGCCGGGCGGTGCCGGGCCACCAGCGCGGCGCCGGCGGGGGACTCGAGTTCGACGGTGGTGATCTCGAGCGGGTAGCGCGAGGCGAAATCGTCGAGCGCCGCGGCGGCGTCCTCGCAGAAGTGGCACGCGGGGCTGTGAACGATCGTGATCTGCGTGCGATGCGACGGGGCGGAAGGCAAGGCGGTTCTCCTCACGGTGTTGGGACGCCGCCAGTGTGCGCGCGGGCCACCGCAGGATCGACTGGCGTTTCGTGAACATTCGATGAAGAGTCGCGGGCGTGAGCGTGCTCGCGCGGTCGCGTCCTTCGCAACGCGTGGGTGGCCAGCGCGATGCCCGCCGCGACGCTCACGACCGACCACAGTTGCGGTTGGGTGAGGCCCCACCACGCGGGCGGGTTGGTCCGGAGCAGCTCTACGCCGAACCGGGCGACCCCGCTGAGGACCAGGTACGCGGCGAAGACCGTGAATGGTGGGATCGCGCGGCGGCTCAGGGCCCAGAGGAGGGCGGCGATGATGAGGGCGGCGCCCGCCTCGTAGAGCGGCGTCGGATGCACGGCGACATCGCTGGGCAGCATCCCGGCCGTCACCTTCATGCCCCATGGCAGTGTGGTCGGCTTGCCGTACGTGCCGTCTCCCGAGAACCAGCATCCCGCTCGGCCGATCGCGTAAGCCAGGCTGAGCGGCACGGCCGTCGCGTCGACGACCACGCCGAACGGCAGGTGACGCCGTCGAATCATGATGAGGGCGGCGGCGGTGCCGCCCAGCAAGCCGCCGTACCAGGTGAACCCCGAGCCGCCCAGGTCATGCGGCGTGACATCGGGCAGCCGCTCGAGGATGAAGTAGATCTTGGCGCCCACGAATCCCCACACCGTCGCCCACGTCACCAGGCCATACGCATCGTCCCTCGCGAGGCCGTGGCGCCGGAACGCACGCGCGAGGACGTACGCCGCCACGATTGCCGCGGCGGCCTTGCTGACTCCGTACGTCTGGACGTCGAGACCAAGGATGGAAAAGAGGATGGGTCGCATGCGGCCATCGTGGTGGCGCCGCCCCGTGCGGATGCCGGGCGTTTGGTCAACGTTCGATGAAGGTTGGCGCCGCCGGGGTCGCGGGACGCGTGGCGGTTCCGCGACAATGGTGCGCATGACGGCATCAGCACCCACGCACCTGCGGGCCCTCGTCGTCGACGACGAGCCGGTGCTGGCCGACCTCGTCGCCGGCTACCTCTCCCGCGACGGCTTCGAGGTCGAGCGCGCGGGCGACGGCGAGACCGCGCTCGCGAGCGCCCGTGCCTTCGATCCGGACGTGGTGGTCCTAGACCTGGGCCTTCCCGGAATCGATGGCCTGGAGGTGTGCCGCCAGCTGCGAACCTTCTCGGACAGCTACGTGGTGATGCTGACGGCTCGGGCCGACGAGCTCGACACGCTCGTGGGGCTGTCGGTCGGTGCGGACGACTACATGACCAAGCCCTTCAGCCCTCGTGAGCTCGTCGCGCGGGTGCGGGCCATGCTGCGGCGCCCCCGCGCGGCGGCGGGCCCGGCCACCGACGAGCGCGTGGTGACCGTCGGTGATCTGGAGATCGATCTCGGGGCTCGCGAGGCGCGCGTCGGCGGCGACCTGGTCCGGCTCACGCGCACCGAGTTCGATGTCCTTGCCGCCCTCGCCGTCCGCCCGGCGCATGTCATGACCCGTGCCCTGCTGTTGGAGGCGGTGTGGGGAGGTGGATGGGTCGGCGACGAGCACCTGGTGGACGTCCACGTGCTCCACGTGCGGCAGAAGCTGGGTGACAGCGCGGAGCAGCAGCGGTATGTCCGCACCGTGCGCGGCGTGGGATACCGGATCGGCACCGGCGAGTGACGCGCGGCGCCATCACCCGAGGCGGGCTCGCCCCCCGCCTCCTCGTCGCGATCGGGCTGGTGCTGGCGACGGCGGCGCTGACCGCATGGCTGGTCGCGGGCGCGATCGGACCGTCGATCTTCCACGCGCACCTGCTCGCCTCTCAGGTGGACGACCCCGACGCCGCGGTCGAGCATGCCGAGCTCGCGTTCCGCACCGCGAGCGCGGTCGCTCTTGCGCTGTCCCTCACCCTGGGTGCGGCGGCGGCCTTCGCCGTGAGCGTGGTGCTCACCAGGCGCATCGGTCGCTCGCTCGCGTCGGTGGCCACTGCGGCGCACCGCATCGCCCAGGGCGCGGTGGGTGTCAGGGTCGAGAGTCCGGATATGGGCGCGGAGTTCACCGCGCTCACGGACGCGTTCAACCGCATGGCGGACCGCCTCGACGAGTCGGAGCGGCTCCGTGGGCGGCTGATCTCCGATGTCGCGCATGAATTGCGCACCCCGGTGGCGACCATCAATCTGGCGCTCGAGGCGCTCGAGGACGGGGTGGCCCAGCTGACCCCTGCGACGGTCGAGGTGCTGCGTGCGCAGGGGAACCGCCTGGTCCGACTCAGCGAGGACCTGGCGTCGGTGACGCGCGCAGAGAGCGGCGCGCTGACGCTCGATGTCACACAGACGGAGCCGGGCGACCTGCTCGAGCAGGCGCTCCTCGCGGCCCGCGATCGCGCCGCGCAGGCGGGCGTGGACCTGGTGCTCGACGTCGAGCCGGGGCTACCACGGATCACCGTGGACCCCGACCGGATGGCGCAGGTGCTCGGCAATCTCGTCGACAATGCGCTGCGTCACACGCCACGCGACGGCCGTGTCGCGCTCGCCGCGGTGCGGGGCGACCACCCGGGTCACGTGGTGCTTTCGGTCACGGACACCGGCACGGGAATCGCGGCGGAGCACCTGCCGCACGTGTTCGAGCGCTTCTATCGCGCGGACTCGGCTCGCGACCGTGAGCATGGTGGCTCGGGGGTGGGGCTCGCCATCACGCGTGCGCTCGTCGAGGCGCACGGCGGCCGGGTGAGTGCCCACAGCGTGGGACCGGGCGAGGGCGCGCGCTTCGAGGTCACGCTTCCGGTGGTGGCGCCGGCCAGCTGACGGCGGTCGATGGTGCCTCGGTAGCGCGCGGGCCGTTGGGCTCGCGACGCGGGCGCGACGAGCGTCGCACTGGGAAGAGCAGCAGCACCGCCCACACCGCGAGACCGACGATGGCGCTCCACGTGGCGGCGATGATCAGCCAACCCGCGAGATCCATCGGCCCGCACCACGGCAGCATCGGACCCTCCTTTGCGGGGCGCGGCCGCGCGGGCCGCCAGCGTGGCGCCGGATGTCGGCGCCGGTCTCCATGGTCCAGATTGCGGGTCAAGATAGGACGCCTACCGGATGAAGGTTTGCTGTAGAAGTGCCGTCGCCGGGGCGCCCGTCGAGGTTCAGTCCCCGTCGCGCTCGAAGAGGACCTCGGCGGAGCAGCACGAGTCGCCGTTCCACGCCTCGATGCCCTCGCGCACCGCGAGCCCCGCGATCACGAGCGCGGCGGCGTAGTCCGCCCACCACCAGCCCAGCACCGAGTTCGCCAGCAGCCCCACGAGGAGCGCGGCCGACATGTACGTGCACAGCAGCGTCTGCTTCGAGTCCGCGACCGCCGAGTGCGAGCCCATCTCGTGGCCCGTGCGGCGCTGAATGAGCGACACCGTGGGCATGATGAGCAGGCTCGCCACGGCGACCGCGATGCCGACGCCGGAGTGCTCGGGCGCGTGGCCCTCGACGAGGCCGGTGACGGCGTCGAACGTGACGAATGCGGCCAGCCCAAAGAACGATGCCGCGATCACCTTGAGCGCGATGCGCTCGCGCTCCTCGGGGCGCGGTCCGGCGAACTGCCAGGCCACCGCCACCGCCGAGGACACCTCGATGACCGAGTCGAGCCCGAAGCCGATGAGCGCGCTGGATCCCGCCGCGGCACCCGCCCAAAGTGCGACCGTCGCCTCGACGACGTTGTAGGCGATGGTGAAGCTCACGAGGATGCGGATGCGCCGCGAGAGTGTGGCGCGCCGGGCGGCCGAGATCACCGGGTGGGCGTGAGTGGTCATGCGAGCGCGCTCCTTGCGTCGGTGGCATCGCAGTGCGCGGGGTCGACCGCGAGCACCACCTGTTCGAGATCGGCGAGGGCGTGGCCCAGCCGCGAGTCCGCGAGTTCGTAGCGGGTGCGTCGGCCCTCCGGAGCGGCCACGACCAGACCGCATCCGCGCAGGCAGCGCAGGTGATTCGACATGGACTGGCGCGAGACCTCGAGCCGCTCGGCAAGGTCCGCGGGGTAGGAGGGCCCGTCGCGCAACGCGAGCAGGATCCTGGCGCGGGTGCCGTCGGACAGGGCGTGTCCGAAGCGCGTGAGCGCCTCGAGTGGGGCAGCGACGGTGATCGTCATACACCGATAGTACATCGCCTGATGTATCGAAGCAGCGGCGCCCGCACGGTCCCCGCATGGCGCTCGAACGTGCCCCGCGCGGCGCCGACCCGACCGGGACCTCGGGTGTCCTCGGACGCCTCGCGGATACGGAATGATGCTCCGGTGACTGTTGCGATGGACATCGAACCCCGTACCTATTTCCGGTCCTTCGAGTCGGCGCTGGCGGACTTCCGCCCCCCGGCCGAGAACATCGATCAGATCGTCGAGGTGGTCCGCGACCTCGACTTCGAGCACGTGTACATCCCCGAGTCGCGCGCCTTCATCGCGCTGGAGCCGCGCGGCGGCGGCGCCGCGATCGCGTACATTTCGCACGGCTACATCGCGCTGCACCCGCGCGACGGCGAGAACACGTGGGTCGAGCTCCCGTCGCACCAGCTGCGTGCCAAGGGCTTCGCGGAGGTCGCGACGGAGGTTGCCGCGGCATCGAAGAACGCCGAGCCGGTGGTCGCCACGTGCCCCGAGTGCTTCACCAACCTGCCCGCGACGGGCCGCTGCGACTACTGCTACTGAGCGAGCCGCGGCGGCGCGCCGCCCGCTACAGGACGTCGTAGACGAGCGTGACGTGGCCGGTGTCGAACGTGTGGGTGTCGACGTGACGCAGAGTGCGGGCGTGGCGCAGGCCGGGGGTTGCGGTGCGGCCCTCGCCCAACAGCACGGGGACGATGCGCAGGCGCACCTGGTCGACGAGCTCGGCCTGGAGCAGGGCGCCGCACAACATGAGCGAACCCCATACGACGATGTCCCCTGAGTAGTGGCGCTTGAGCCGCGCCACGGTCAGGCGCGGCTCGCCGTTCTCGACGGTCGCGGAGTCGTAGCGTCCCCACGGGGCGCGGCTCATCGTGTTCGACACCACGTGCTTGGGCAGGCGGTTGATGGGCTCGGCGACGGCGTCGTCCTCGACGGTGCGTCCCGGCCAGTAGTCCTCGAAGAGCGCGTACGTGTTGCGTCCGAGCAGGATCGCGTCGACGTGCTCGAGCATCGCGAGCTGGTCATGGTCGGTCGAGTCGAATTCCGTGGCCATGTCCATGAAATCCAGGTTCCCGTCCAGGCCCGATGCGAACCCGTCGACGGTGACAATCTGCTCGATGATGAGGCGCCCCATAGGGTCAGACTAGGGCCGACGCCAGCCCGGCATCGGCCGATGCACACGTTCGCCCCCAGGGGCGCCATTTTCGTCCTGGGCGCAATCGCGCGAAACAGCGGATGATGGCCCTATGAACGCCGCCCTGGAGTCCGAGTCCCGCACCTATTTCGAGTCGTTTGAGGCGGCGTTGACCGACTTCGATCCGCCCGCCAAGAACCTCGAGCCGATCCGTGCGGCGGTGGCCTCCGTCAAGTTCTCGCGCGCCTACATCCCGAACTCTCGCTCGCACATCGGGCTCGAGGCGGAGGACGGCGGCCCCGACCTCGCGTTCGTCGGCGCCGGCTTCGTGGCGCTTCACCCGCGCGGCGGCAAGAGCGCCTGGGTCGACCTGCCGATCGCGCCCACGCGCGCGGGCGGCTACACGCAGAGCCGTCGCGTCGAGTTCGACCGCCCGGTCGCGGCGTGCGGCACGTGCTTCACCAAGCTTCCGGCCACGGGGGTCTGCGACTACTGCGGCTGAGCTTGCGCCCGAGTGCGCCGCGGCCTCTCACTCGAAGATCAGCATCATCAGCCCGCTGAACAGGTTGATGAGGGCGAATCCGCCCACCACGATGCCGCCGACCAGGACGGGCATGCGTGCGCCCGGCTGAGAGTCGGCGACCGCGCGGCGGCTGAACAGTGCGGTCACGAGCAACGGCCACGCGAACGTGGCGAGCGCCGCGGTGAGTGCGAGTCCCATCACCCACCGCGGTGCCGCGGTGGTGGCGACGTCGTACCCCATCCACCAGGGCACGGCCTGTCCCACCACGAACGCTCCCACAAACGCGACCGGGTAGAGCACGAGCGACCACCACGCGAGGCGCAGGTTCCGCGAACCGCTCGTGCGGGGTGCCGTCGAGTGAGCGCCCGCCGTGGTCATGGCGCACCTCCTGGAGAGGCGCCTCGGTGCGCCGGTCGCGCGCGCACTTGGCCGGCGCGCAACCGCGCCTCTCACCAGGGACGATGCCGAGGCCGGGGTGAGTCCACGGGTGGCGGTGCCGATTGGGATGGCGGTGGTGCTCGCGCTCGCGGGGTACACGGGCGAGAGCGGCCCCAATCCCGACCCCTCTGCACCGCGGCGTTCCGGCGTTCTCTGTGGTGCCGCGGTGGCTCGAGGATGCACAGTTGCCGGTGACGCACTACGTATCCATTTCGGACGACGCAGGCGACTCGATCGAGGAGGCTGGAATGCCGAATCGGCGCGATCGAGGTGTGGCTGGCAGGAGTACGGCGAGCGAGACTACCTGGGAACCGCGTCGAGAAACTCCTTGAACGTAAGCCCGAGCCGGTAGGGATCGGGCCGGTCGTTGCGTCGGCGGGGGACGACGGCGAGCGTCTGCCCGGGAAGCCGCTGGAGTGCGTGCTCCCACACAGGACCGTCGGAGACCTCAAGAACGTCTGGACGCACGTGAAGGCGCAGGTCCTCATCGATTCCGACGTACTTGTTGTCGTACGCGCGGTGGTGGATCGAGCACAGCGCGAGGCCGTTCTCGACAACCGGTTGACCGTTCGGGTCCTTATCTCCGCGAATGTGGGCGGCATCGAGGAGCGTCGCCTCAGGCAGGCCGCAGATCGAACAGCTGGACTCGTAGGCCGCCATGACGATTGCGCGAAAGCGTGGCTGGTGGAGCCGGCGGTCGACGACCGTCGATGCCCACGCGCGTTCAATGACCGAGGACGATCCGCCTATGAGTTGATCGCCATCCAGAAGTGACACAACAAACTCGCGCCGGTTCACGAAGTCGTCGATCGGCAGGACCGACCCGATCGCGAGGTACACGTTCCTCACTGGCTTGTAGAAGTACAACGCCGGGACGCCATCGCGAACCGATTGGCTCAGCTTCTTGTTCGACGGATCAATGGTGCCGTCTCGACGTACTGAGTATGGATAGGTCCAGAGACCTGGTTCGGACTCTCGGTTCGGATAGCGCCCGCGCTCGACGCGCGTGATCGACAGTGTGTGAGCCCAGCCGTCGACGTTTCGAATACCCCGCCCTTGCGAATCGACAAGGGGAAGTCGCTCGCCGTCGATCGTGTAGTTGAGAAGCCAGTCGCGCGCTAGTGGTGCTTGACCGCCACCGCTCGCTGCCATGACATCGGCATAGATGCGTGCGCGAGTGGCCTCGCCGTCCTGAATCACTCCCGCAGCTTCCCAGCAAGATCCACGCAAGGCAACCACCGCATCGTTCCGCCACACCACTGCAGGAGCACCCTCACAGGAATACCCACGCGCCTCGCGAGGTTCCGCCCACCATGACCACTATCGGAATCATCGGCGCCGGACACATCGGCTCGAACGTCGCTCGCGCGGCCATCGCCAAGGGCTACGACGTCCTCGTCTCGAACTCGCGTGGCCCCGAGTCGCTCACCGCGCTCATCCACGAGTTGGGTTCGCGCGCCGAGGCCGTCGACGCGGCGCAGGCCGCCTCGGACGGCGACATCGTGGTGGTCGCGATTCCGCTGGGCAAGATCGCGAGCCTGCCTGTGGACGCGCTCGCGGGCAAAACCGTCATCGACGCCAACAACTACTACCCGCAGCGTGACGGCCGCATCGAGGCGCTCGACACCAACGAGAAGACCACGTCCGAGCTCCTGCAGGACCTCGTCCCGAGCGCGAAGGTCGTGAAGGCCTTCAACAACATCTACGCGGCCCAGATCCCCACCGATGGCTCGCCCGCCGGCACTCCGGATCGCCGCGCGCTGCCCATCGCGGGTGACGATGAGTCCGCCAAGGCGCACGTGATCGCCCTGCTCGATGGCCTGGGCTACGACGCCGTGGACGTGGGTCCCCTCGCGGAGTCGTGGCGCGTCGAGCGCGACACGCCGGCCTACGGCAAGCGCACCACTCGCGCCGAGCTCGAGGCGATCCTCCCCACGGTCGAGCGCGTCCAGCAGCAGTAGCGGGGCGCGCCCTTCAGGAGTAGCGTTTGCCCCATTAGCAGGGGGGTCAGTATGTATCCAGGCGTGTATCCCGCGGCTCACCAAGGCGCGACGCCCACGAAGGATCCGGTGATCGGCGGGCTCACGCCCGGCGGTGACACCTCGGAGCCGGCGAGCAATCATCCGCGCCTGTGGGTGATCTGGGTGTCGATGGCGGCGGTGGCCGCCGCCGCGGTCGTGGCGTACCTCCTCATGTTCGCGCCCGCGGGCGATGACTCCGCGGCGCGCGCCGCTGCCGCCGAGCAGGGAATCCTCGTGGTCGACGAACCGGGCATTCGAGTCACGGAGATCGAGGGCGGCTTCCGCGTCACCCGCGAGATCGAGGGGGATGGCGTGGTGCTCACGTCGTTCTACGACATCCTCACGGCCTCCGGCCCGCTCGCGACCGGGGACGATGCCGGGGATTGGGATGCCATCTCCCTCACCGGGGCGACGGCGTACCTCGAGCGGGGCGACCTGCCCCGTCTGCACGTGGAGGCGGGCTCGCACCTCTGGACCGTAGAACGCGGGCTGCAGGATGTCACGGTCGTCGAGCCTAGGCGGGACACCTGGCCGGACTTTGCGACGATTGTGAGCTTCGACCCGAGCGCGTGAGCAGTGCCCCCATAATGGGGGGCTTGCAGGGTGAATGGCGCACTGGGACGCTCGCGTCATGCCCGTGTTCCGCAGCGCGATCTTGGTTGCCATCGACCTCGTGCCGGCAGTCGTCCTCGCCGCGAACGAGCAGCAACGCCGAGTGGGTCGGCGCAGGGTGGTCGCGGCATGATCAAGTGGCGCTCCCATCGTGAGGACGCGTGGTCCGTGACGCCCCTGTGGCGCTGGACCTGGGGAGCGCCCGGACGCTAGCTCGATGGGCAGTCGATGCCCCCAACTCGGCACGGCGCCGGCGCTCTCCACAGATTCACGTCGGCGCGCCTGAGGGGCCGCGCCCCGATGCGAGCCTGATCGCATCACGACGGGAGGCGGCGGCATGGCGCGCATGGACGGTCCCGGTGGCTATGGCCACCTCGAGCACCTCATCGCCCGGCACGGGTGGGCGGTGCAGGCGGTGATGGCTGACGGCGAATCGCCCCCGTACGCCTACACCGTGGGTCTCGAGCGGCGCGGGCTCCCAGAAGTGATCGTGTTCGGGATCCCGTACCCCGACTCGCTGGGCATCCTTAACGAGTTGGCCCGCCGTGCGACAAGCGGCGAGGTAGAGCTGGTGGCCGGAGCTGTGGTGGATGGCCTCAACGACATCGGCGTGCGCATGGCACTCGTCGATGTCGACGACTCCGGCGGCCACCTCCTTGCGGCGAACACGCATGCCAAACACGGCGTGCGGCCCGTGCGTGCCCTTCAACTCGTGTATCCGTCTCCCGACCTGTGGGGCCCGTGGCCATGGGAGCAGCAGGACACCGCGCTGCCGTTGCTGGGTCCGGTGCCGGCGGCGCTGTCGTGATCAAGTGGCGATGAGCCGCGGCACCAGCCGCACCAGCGCGACGAGCACCGCGAGCTCCATGAGCGTCTGTGTCACCACCACCACGGGGGTGAGCTCGAAGCCCGGGCCGAGCGCGAGGGCGAGCGGCAGCACGACGAGCGAGTTCCGGGTCACGCCGGAGAACGTCAGCGCGCGCCGACCCGCCACGTCGAGTCCCGCGACGCGCCCCGCCGCGGCGCCCATCGCGACCATCGCGCCTGCGAAGGCAACGAACACCATCGCCGCGGGAACGAGCGCCGCGAGATCGCGTGCCACGCCCGCGATCTGCGACGCCACGACCAGGCCGAGGGTGAGAGCCATCAGGGGAACCATGGCATCGGCCCCCGAGCGCGCGACCCCGTGCCCGACCCGGGCCACGCGTGCCCGCCCCGAGCGCGAAGCGCGCTGCACCACCGCCGCGGCCGCGAGCGGCACGGCTATCAGCCACACGAGCGCCTCGATGAAGGGCTCCGGCTCGACGGGGGCGGCCACCTCGGGGCCCGCCATGAGCCACAGGTACGCGGGAAGAAGGGCCATCTGGATGACCAGCAGCAGGGGAGTGGCGGCAAGGAGCCGCTCACGCGCACCCCCGGCGAGGTCCGTGAACACGATCACGTAGTCGATGCACGGAGTGAGCAGGACCAGGAGCACGCCCACCAGCACCGCGTGATCGTCCACCACCAGGCGAGACAGGCCAAAGGCGACCAAGGGCGCCACCCCGAAGTTCACTGCGAGCACCGCACCAAGGAAACGTCGGTCGCGTGCGGCGTCGCCCAGGCGTCCCAGGGGCACGCCGAGGAATGTCGCGAACAGCGTGAGCGCCAGCACTGGGGTGGCGAGGGTGCCCGCGGCGTCGGCGGAGGAGGGTGCCGCGAGGCCCACGGTCGCTCCCGCCGCGAGTGCGGCCGCGTAGACCGCTACCTGGTGGCGCTCGAGCACGGCGGCGGTCACGGGCATGCGCGCATCCTCCCAGATCGACGGCGCGCGCCCGCAGTCAAACAGGCCGGCAGTCGCACGGGACCGAGGTCCCACCGGAGCGCCTCGGTGCGGCGAGACACTTCAATTGTGATTGGTTCAAAGGTTCTTGAACAGTACGCGGCCGACGCGGCGCTGTTGGGTGCGATCGCGGACCCGATTCGCCTCCAGCTCATCGCGCAGCTCGCGGACCGTTCGTCGTGCGTGTGCGACCTGGTCACCGAGCCCGCCGTGCCGGGCAACCTCCTCAGCTATCACCTCAAGGTGCTGCGCGAGGCCGGACTCATCGAGGGCACGCGACGCGGCCGCTGGATCGACTACTCCCTCACCCCTGACGCGCTCTCCCGTCTGCACGACGCCCTGCCCGCCCCGCTGCGGACCCTCGCGCTCGCGAGCCGGCCATGACCGCGCCCGCGGAACGCCCCGCCCCGCCGTCAGATGGGCGGTCAGGTGGCGCGCCCGCCGCACCCCGCACCACGGCGCGCCGAGCGCTGCGCCGCTGGAGCATCGTCGCCGTGGTCGCCCTCGCCTGGTGGGCGCTGTACTCGGTCAACAAGCCCTGGTGGGACCTGGTCCTGGGTGACTGGCTGGGACTCGACCTCGACTCGCGCGTGGGCGGCGCGGTCCACTTCTTCCTCTACGACACCGTCAAGATCGCTCTGTTGCTCACCGGGATCATCTTCCTGGTCACCGTGCTGCGCTCCTTCATGAGCGTCGAGCGCACGCGCCGACTCCTGGGGGGCAAGCGCGAGGGCGTCGGCAATGTGGCCGCCGCCGGACTCGGGGTCGTCACGCCGTTTTGTTCGTGCTCGGCGGTGCCCGCGTTCATCGGTTTCGTGTCCGCCGGGGTGCCGCTCGGCGTCACCATGAGCTTTCTCATCGCGAGCCCGCTGGTCAACGAGGTCGCGATCGCGCTCCTCCTAGGCCTCTTCGGGTTCGGCCCCACCGCCCTGTACGTGGCCGCCGGGCTGACCATCGCGACGGTCGCGGGCTTCATCATCGGGCGCCTGAAAATGGAGCGCTATGTCGAGTCGTTCGTCTTCGAGACGCACCTGCGCGGCCAAGCGATCGACCCCGCCCTGGGCCTCCCGTGGGACGACCGTCTGCGCATGGGCGTCGAGGAGGCGGGCGCGATCCTGCGCCGAATCTGGCCCTACCTGCTGGTCGGCATCGGGATCGGCGCGTTCATCCACGGCTGGGTGCCCGAGGACTTCTTCGCGGAGCACGCCGGCGCCGACAACCCCTTCGGCGTGCTCGTCGCCGTTGGAATCGGCATTCCGCTGTACTCGAATGCCGCGGGAGTCCTGCCGCTGCTCGACGCGCTGGTCGCCAAGGGCCTGCCGATGGGCACGCTGCTCGCGTTCATGATGGCCGTGGTCGCGCTCAGCCTGCCCGAGATGGTCCTGCTACGCCGGGTCCTCAAGCCCCGGCTCATCGCGGTGTTCATCGCCATCACGGGCGCGAGCATCATCGCCGTCGGCTACCTGTTCAACGCCATCCTCTGACACGCAAGGAGCACTGCCATGCACATCAAGATTCTCGGCCCCGGATGCGCCAACTGCACCCGCCTTGAGCAGGTCACCCGCGAGGCGCTCGACGCGCTTGGTCTCGAGGCGACCGTCGAGAAGGTCACCGACGACGGCGAGATCGCGGCCTACGGCATCATGCGCACGCCCGGCCTCGTGGTCGACGAGCAGGTGGTGGTCGCCGGTCGCGTCCCCACCGCCGCGCACGTGCGGGAGTTGCTTGCCTCGCACTAGGCGGGAGCCAGGATTCGGCCGATGCGGGTGAACAGTGGGTGACAAGGGTTGCCTTCTGCTGTGACCTGCGTCTAAATAGAGACATGTCGAATCAGCGTCAGCTCATCATTGTCGGTTCTGGTCCTGCCGGGTATACGGCGGCTATTTATGCGGCGCGTGCGGGGTTGGCGCCGTTGGTGGTGGCGGGGTCGGTGACGGCTGGTGGGGCGTTGATGAACACGACCGAGGTGGAGAACTTTCCTGGGTTTGTGGAGGGTGTGCAGGGTCCTGAGTTGATGGAGACGTTGCAGGCTCAGGCGGAGCGTTTTGGTGCCGAGGTGCTCTTTGATGATGTGACGGAGCTTGATCTTGTCGGTGATGTGAAGCGTGTGGTGACGGGCATGTCGGGTGAGTACACGGCTGCCGCGGTGGTTCTCGCGACGGGGTCGGCGTATAAGGAGCTCGGTCTGGATGATGAGAAGCGTCTCAGTGGTAAGGGTGTGTCGTGGTGTGCCACGTGTGATGGGTTCTTCTTCCGTGACCAGACGGTCGTGGTCGTCGGTGGTGGGGACTCCGCGGTGGAGGAGGCGACGTTCCTGACGCGGTTCGCGTCCAAGGTGTATCTGGTGCATCGCAGGGATGAGTTGCGGGCGTCGAAGATCATGGCGGATCGTGCTGCGGCGGATCCGAAGATTGAGTTCGTGTGGAACTCCGAGGTCACGGGTCTGGATGGTGACGTGAAGCTCGAGGGTGTGCGGATCCGTAACCGTGTGAGTGGTGAGGAGTCGACGCTGGCCGCGACGGGATTGTTTGTCGCGATCGGTCACGATCCTCGCTCCGAGCTGGTCAAGGGACAGGTCGACACCGACAGCGAGGGCTACGTCCAGGTGATCGGGCGGACCACCGCGACCAACGTGGAGGGTGTGTTCGCGTGTGGTGACCTGGTCGACAACCGTTACCGCCAGGCCATCACCGCCGCCGGCTCGGGCTGCGCCGCCGCCCTCGACGCCCAGCACTACCTCGACGGTCGGGAACACCCGGCCGCGGCATCGTCCCTTGACACCTCCCCACCCCTCTCCATCGGAGCCTGACATGACCGCCACCGCCGCCGTTTCGGAACCGCACCCGGCCCACGAGGGCTGCGTCTCGATGCATCTGGAGGCGCACACGATCGCGCCGGACATCGCGGGTCGCGCCGCGACGGTACTCAAGGCGGTCGCGGACCCGCTGCGGCTGCGGATGGTGGCCCTCATCGCCTCGGCACCCACGGGCGAGGCCTGCGTCTGCGACCTCACCGAGCTTGCCGAGGTCACCGGGCCGACCGTCTCTCACCACCTCAAGACCCTCAAGGACGTGGGGCTCGTCACGTCCGAGCGACGCGGGACGTGGGTCTACTACCGGGTCGCGGAGCCGTACGTCCCGACCGTCCGCGCGCTGCTCGAGACCCTGGTGCCCGCGAGCGCGACGCGCCACGTGGTCCACGAGCAGGGCGAGCTCGAGCACGTCGACCGCGCCCTCGATGCCGTGATCCGCGACCTCGCGGAGCGCTTCCCCGAACTCGGTGCGCCGGCGGCCGAGAGGATCGTGCGGGATAGCTACACGTCGCTCGCGCGCCGCGCGACCATCCGCCAACACCTGGTCCCCTTGACGCGCCACTTCGCGCGCCAGCGCCTTGAGGATCTGAGGCGCGCCGCCTCGCCTGAGGGTCATCCGCCGCAGGTGCTCTTCGTGTGCGTGCAGAACGCCGGCCGTTCGCAGATCGCCGCCGCTCTTCTGCACCGCTACGCGGGTGACAAGGTCGTGGTGCGCTCCGCCGGATCCGCGCCCGCGGCCAGCGTCCACGACGCGGTGCGCCCGCACCTCGACGCGCTGGACGCCGGCGAGGCCGCCTTCCCCAAGCCCCTGACGGACGATGCCGTGCGTGCGTCCGACGTGGTCATCACCATGGGTTGTGGCGACGTCTGCCCGATCTATCCGGGCAAGCGCTACGAGGACTGGCAGGTGGGCGACCCCGCGCTGGCCTCGGAGGCCGGTGTCGCGGCGATCGTCGACGACATCGACGGTCGCGTCCGCGAACTGCTACGCCAACTCCTTCCCGATCTCTCCTTGCCCGCCACCCGACCGTAGACAGGACACCTTCATGACCGACACCACCGCCTCCACCCCCTCCGCGCTCTTCGTGTGCGTGCACAACGCGGGCCGCTCCCAGATGGCCGCGGGCTACCTGCGCCACCTCTCCGGCGGTGCCGTCGAGGTCCGCTCGGCCGGCTCGATGCCCGCGGACCAGATCAACCCCGTCGCTGTCGAGGCGATGCTCGAGGAGGGCATCGACATCCGCGCGGAGAAGCCCAAGGTGCTCACGCCCGAGGCCGTCCAGGCCTCCGACGTGGTCATCACCATGGGCTGCGGTGACGCGTGCCCGTACTACCCCGGCAAGCGCTACGAGGACTGGAAGCTCGAGGACCCCGCGGGTCAGGGCATCGAGTCCGTGCGTCCCATTCGCGACGAGATTCGCACGCGTGTGGTGGGACTGCTGGACTCGCTGGGAGTGCCGGTCGTCGCATAGGACGACTCTGCGCCTTCCGTCCTTGGTGGGGGCGCCGGCGAAGGCCTAGGGTCGTGCCATGTCTATCGACTGGTCGCTGCTGGTCCCCGGCCTGATCATCGCCGTGGTCACGGGTGCGTCCGTGGGTGGCTACCTCGACCTGTCCCGACGCGTCGAGGAGCGCCGCCACGCGCGGCGGCGCTTCACGCGCGAGGCGCCCGTCGCGGTGTCGGCGGCGCATGAGCTGCTCATTGCGGGGATCGCGAAGGACCCCACCTCCTTGGTGCCGCCCGCCGAGTTCGCCAACGCCCTGCGCGAGCAGGCTGCACGGCTGCAGGGCGGGACGCGGCGCCAGATGGCCGCGCTGCCGGCGATCGACATGGTGCGCGAGATGGATCGTGCGCTCGAGGACCTCGCGGTGCGCGGGCGTGCGCTCGACCTGCGGCTCGAACATGCGATGGCGGCGGCGCCGCAGACGCTCGAGCACAAGCTGGTGCTCAAGCTCGCGAAGCAGGCGATTCAGAAGGACCCCACGCCGGCCGACGCGATTCCGCGCATCGACAATGCCGAGGCGCATGCCGCGATGATGGGTGATCCCGCGGTGGTGGCCGACATCATCCGCTATCGCCGCGCCCAGCAGCTCCTCCACGACGCTCGCGACGCGTTCGTCGATCACTGGTGGACCGTGCGGGACCTGCGCCTGTCCGCGGAGACGCGTCTCGCCACGTCCCGACACGAAGGCGGGGGAGGTCGCCGCGCCGCGGCGGCCATCGAGAGGGAGGTCGCCGATGCCATGGCGGCCGACTTCCTGCGCAACTGGGCGCGCATCGACCACGGGATCTCGCTTGCCGAGGTGGCCGAGCTCCCCGCTCCGGTCGACGAGCCCGCACCCGCGGCACCCGAGACGGCGCCGCAGGGTCCCGCGGCCAAGCCGGGGCGCACCCGGCTCTAGCGCGCTCCCGACCCTCGACCGCGTGATACCGCGGTGATACCGTGGCGTGTATGGCACTCACGTTGCGTACCGACTCCGCCCTTGAGGCGGCCCTGGACCTTCTCGTCAAGGAGGAGGGGCTGTCGCGACAGGAGGTGATTCGGCGAGCAGTGCTCGAACGGGCGGAACGCGTCGATCGGGCGCGAGAGGTGCACACCTTGACACGCGAGGCATTGCACGACTGGAGCGAGACGCTCGCCCGACTCGGGTCCGCTTAGCGAATCATGACGCGGTACCTCGACCTCAACGACCTTCTCGACATCGTCGCCCTCGCCGGGATTGGTCCCGTCCGCGAGCCGGGTCTTCTCGAGTCTGCGCTGGCGAGGCCTGCGACCACAGTCTTCGGACGCGACGCCTACGTGACGCTCGAGGAGAAGGCCGCGGCCCTCCTTCACTCGCTCGTCAAGAACCATGCCTTGGTCGATGGCAACAAGCGTCTCGGTTGGCTCGCGGCGACCGTCTTCGTGGGCTTCAACGGCTATCGCGTCGAGTTGTCTCAGGACCAGGCCTTCGCACTCGTGTGGGCGGTCGCCGACGGAACGGTCAGCGAGATCGGTGAGATCGCCACGCGCCTCGTCATCGCCCGCCGGGACTAGGCTCGGCGCATGGAGACGCAGACGCCCACCCCGTTCACCGTCATCCCCAACCGCCGTCCCGCCACGGACGAGGAGCGGTGGATCGCGATGGAGGATCCCGTCTTCGGGAAGGTCTTCACCGACCACATGGCCCGCGCCACGTGGCGCGACGGGCACGGCTGGGCCGATCGACGCATCGTCCCCCTGGCCCCCCTGCCCCTGCACCCCGGTGCCGCCGTGCTGCACTACGCGCAGCAGGCCTTCGAGGGACTGAAGGCGTACCGGCACGAGGACGGCTCGGTGTGGCTGTTCCGCCCCGAGGCCAACGCCGCGAGGCTCGCGGCATCGTGTCGTCGCATGGCGCTTCCCGAGGTGAGCGAGGAGGACTTCCTCGCGGCCCTCGAGGCCCTCATCGCGGCGGACCATGCCTGGGTTCCCGGCACGCCGGGATCGAGCCTCTACCTGCGACCCCTCGTCATCGCGACCGAGGCCAGCCTGCTGGTGCAGCCTGCCGCGGAGGTCGACTTCATCGTGACGGCCTCTCCCGTGGGTGCCTACATGGCCGCCCCGGGTGGAGTATCCATCTGGGTATCCCGCGGCTACCACCGCGCGAATGCGGGTGGCACCGGCGACACTAAGACCGCGGGCAACTACGCCGCGAGCATGCTCCCGCAGGCCGAGGCCAAGGCGCATGGATGCCAACAGGTGCTGTTCCTTGATGCGCGCGAGGACACGTACGTCGAGGAACTCGGCGGCATGAACCTCGTCGCGGTGCGCGCCGACGGCAGCATCCTCACCCCGCGCCTCACCGGCACGATCCTCCCCGGTGTCACCCGTGACTCGATCCTCACGCTGCTGAGGGACGAGGGCCGCGCGGTCGAGGAGCGCGACATCGCCCTCACCGAGCTGGTCGAGGGCATCGAGTCGGGGGAGATCCTCGAGCTCTTCGCATGCGGCACCGCCGCTGTGGTCACGCCCATCGCCCGGCTCGTGTCGGACGATCTCGACGTCACGGTACGCGGGGCAGGGGAGGGAGGAAGCGTGGCCGATGCCGTGCTCGCCCGTCTCACCGACCTCCAGTATGGACGCGGCGAAGACGCCCACGGGTGGATGCGCCGGGTGCTCGACGCGCCCCCGGCGGAGGAGACCGCCGAGGGCGACGCCGAGTAGCGGCGCTGAGTTGCTTCTGGGCCGGCTACTCCGGCAGGACGTCCTCCGGAGCGAGCTGGCCCTGGTCGACCAGGAGGAGCTGGAAGTCGTGGAAGGTGTCCGCGAAGAGCAGCGCGCCGTCCGCGTTGCGGACGAAGTAGAGCTGGTCGCCCTCCGAGGGATGAGCCGCGGCGTCGACCGCTCCAAGGTCCACGGCAGCGATCGGGGTCGGCGGTAGCCCCTCGTACATGAAGGTGTTGAACGGCGAGTCGAGGGCGAAGCCGTCGTCGGTGACCGTCTGCTCGTCGGCGCCGGTGATGTAGACCAGCGGTGACTCGAGCTCGAGGCGCATGCCTGCGTCGAGACGGTTCGCGATCATGCGCGACAGCGCGGGCCACTCCTGCGCGTTGCCCGACTCCTTGACCAAGATGGACGCCACGGTCAGCGTCGCCTGCCTGTCCTCGGACGCGACGCCCATCGACTGCAGGTTCTGGAGTTGGATGTTCACCAGCAGGTGGGCGGTCTCCTCGACGGTGGCGCCGATCGGGTAGTCGCCCGGCGACACCCAGCCCTCCGGCTCGCCGCCCGCTTCAGGGGGAAGCGCGGCCACGAGCGCCTCGCGGGCACGCTCCACCGTGACACCGTGCGTCGTCGCCAGCCGGTCGATCGTGGCCTCGACGCGTTCGCCCTCCACCACGATGTCGGAGGCCGTCAAGCCGAGCGGGACAGTGCTCTCGCTGGGAGAAGCACTCGGCGAGGGCGCGGGAGTGTCCTCCGCCGGGGCGCTCGAGGCGGGGGCAAGGGTCGCCCCGAACGTCGGATCCCACAGCTTGACCCCGTACGCGCCGGCGCCCACCACGGCGACTCCCGCGATCGAGGTGACGGCCGTGCGCACCACGCGGTGGCGGCGCACGCGGCGGCGCACCGGAGTGAGGTCGAGCGCGAGAGAGGTGCCCGCGAAGTCGCGGGCCCCGGCGTCGCGCAGGGCGGCAAGGGTGTCGTGTGCCGAACTCATCGTGAACCTCCTGAGTGGGTGTGGACGCCGACCGTCTCGACCTCCGTGAATTCGACTCCCGGCGCGGCGGCACGCAGGCGTGCGACCCCATCCGAGAGGTACCTCTTGACCGTGCCCTCCGCGAGACCGAGCGTGGACGCCACGTGAGCGACCGGCAGGTCCTCGAGGTAGCGCAGCACGACGCACGCCCGCTCGCGCGGCGCCAGACTCAGCAGGGCCGCCCGCAGGTCCACGGCATCGTCCACGCGGCCCGACGGGTCGGGGGAGACGGCCACTCCGGGCCGGTCGAGGATGTCGACGCCGTCCCTCTTGGGCCGCGCGGCCTCGCGGCGCCCGCTGTCGATGAAGGCGGTGGTGATCGCACGCTTGACGTAGGCGTGAGCGGAGTCGAGCGAGCCCAGTGCCCTGCCGCTGCGGAAGGTGCGCACGAGCGCGTCCTGCAGGAGATCCTCGGCGCGATCCTTGTCTCCGGTGAGCACGTAGGCGTAGCCGAACAGGGCGGGGCCGCGCTCGCGGACCAGCGTGTCGAGCAGTCGGGACCAGGCGCTCATGCGCTGCAACTCCGTTTCATGCCGGGTAGTACGCAGCCGGCGTCTCCAGGGTTGGGGATAACGACGAAGAGTGTCGGAGGCCGCGCCTACAGTGGTCGCATGTCAGGCCCGGTTCCTCCGTACACGCTCACGCGCAAGCGTATGAAGAACGTGCGCATGGTCGTTCAGCCGGGGACGGGGGAGGTGCGGGTGAGCGCGCCGCTGCGCATGGCGACGGCGGACATCGATGCGTGGGTGAGGTCCAAGGCCGCGTGGATCGAGGCGCGCAGGGCCGATGCCGTGGCGAGGCCGGCGCCGCTGTCGCCCGGCGCGGAGGCGGAGGCGCTGAAGAGGGAGTTGCGGCCCCTCATCGATGAGCTGGTCCGCGAGTGGGTGCCACGCATGGGGGTGCCGACTCCGACCTGGCGATTGCGCGTCATGCACACGCGATGGGGGAGCTGCAATCGGCTGCGCCGCTCGATCACCTTCAGCGTCGAGCTCGCCCGCAAGGACCTGCACCTCGTGGAGTACGTCGTGGTGCACGAGCTCGCCCATCTCCTCGTGAGCAACCACGGACCGGACTTCCAGTCCGTGATGGACACGTTCCTGCCGCCGTGGCGCGAACATCGCGCGGAACTCAACGGGTCTTAGCCGTCGACTGCGGCGCTCACGGGTACCTCAAGGACGAGCACCTGGGTCGGTGTACCGAGCAGGGGGAGTTCGATGAGCGCCGTGGCGGCGCCGTCGCCATTGAGGGACTCCACGAGCTCGTCGACGTCGACCACGTCAGTCGACGTCAGCATGCCGGGGAAGAGGGTCGACTCGGCGCCAAACATGGAGCCGGGCTCCATTCCGAATCGCCAGGCCTGGCTCGACAACATCACCGCGCGTCTGCCGTCTGCCATCCATGCGCTGGACTCCGTCACCACCGTGTCGCCCAGCCGTGACAAGACGTCGCCATCCGGACGCGGGCTCGCTGGCGCTGCCTCCACGAGCAGGGAGAAGTTCTCGGTGAGCACGGTCCACGTGGACCGATTTTCGACAGTCCACACGAGCCGCTGGGACGTGGCGTCGGGAGTCGCGAGTTCGTCGCCGACCACGTCGAGGCCCCCGCCATCCACGAAGATCGGGCCAGGCACCCACAGGGGAGTGCAGGAGGACTCTTCTGCCGAGTATGAGGAGAACTCGCCCGCGATGGCGAGGGTGCGGCCCTCGACGAGCGCATCCGAGATCTCGCACAGCAGCGCCGCCTGCGCATCCGCCCGGGGCTCCTCCCCGAGCCGTCGCGGCACGCCCATCGAGGCGAGCGTGTCGCCGGCCGTGCCCGGGTCGACAGTGACGAGCTGGCTCTCGACCTCCAGGAGGATCATGCTGCCGGCAGGTGCCCCGAGCGGGACCACCGGAATCTGCACGGAGAGGGTGGGCATGGTGAATCGTGTCGCGGCGTCGATGACGCGCGACACAGGGTCGTCCCGCTCGGTGATGAATGTCGCCTCGCCGCTCGCGTACTCGCCGGGCTGGAGGATCCACGAGTCGTCGAGCGAGGAATCCGACGTGGCAGCGCCACGAGTCAGCACGGTGCTGCGGTGGTGATCGTCCTGCCACAACGAGCTCGCCACCTGGGTCAATCCGGACTGCGATCCCGAGGTCGCGACCGAGCCCGGGTCCGCGACCAGTGACGCCACGGCTCCCGCGGGATCGAGCTGGAGGGGGATGCTTCCCGCGTTGCGCACCACCCACATGACCCGGACCTGTGAGGCATCCCCGACGACGTAGGTGGTCGCGGTGGTCGCCTCCGGCTCCAACCGGAGGAGCATGTCTTCACCCACCCACACGGCGTCACAGGGGGTCCCCGCGGTCGCTCCCGGTCTCGCCGACTCCGGAGGGACGTCGTCGAGGTTGCACACGAGCCCGGCCTGGCGCGGGCCCTCGGGCTCGACGCCGCGCGTGCGCGGCTCCGACATCGCCATGAGGTCTTCGGCGTGAAGGACGGCAGGGAGGGGATCCGCCGTCTCGCTCGGGGTGGGGGTTGCTGCCGCCGCAGGAACGACCGGCGGCGCGGCCCACGTCCCGACCGCGACCGCGGCGATCGCCAGCAGCGCGACGCTCCCGCCCGCCCACCACGAGGCACGCCTGCGGCGCGCGGCCGCGATCCTGGACCGTGCCCTCACCACCACGTCGGGCGAGAGCGGCTCTGCGGGGTCCGCCCCACGCGTCAGCGCATCAACCACGCCGCGGCTCACCGTGCGTCCCCCACGCTCGTGTCCTCGTGTGCGATCGAGCCGCCGTGGAGCGCGTCTTCCACCGAGAGCTCCCACGCCATCTCGCTCCCGTCGAGCCGCGCGATCGCGGACGTGAGCGCGTCCCGCACGCCGTCCTCGCGCAGGCCCGCCTCGCGGGCGATGACGGGAACCGCCCAGCCGTCGACGTAACGCATCGCGAGGACCGCCCGCTCGCGCGGTGTGAGGACCGCGAAGGGGTCGTCGGGGTCGGTCGGCGCGTCGCCGGGCACCCGGCGGACCGCGGCGTGACGCAACGCGGCACTCATGGCGACCCGCGCATCGTCCATCGTGGCCGGAGGAGCCTGCCGTGAGAACACCGCGACCAGCGCGGCCTCGACCACGGCCTCGGCGGCGGAGTCATCGCCTGTGAGAGTGCGCGCGTCCCTGAGGAGCTCGTGCCCCCAGTCGCGCGACAGCTCCTCGAGCGCCCTTACCCACGCCTTCACGCCGCCCCCTCTGCCGTACCCCTCATCGTGCCATCGAACAGGCGGGACGGGCATCCGGAGTCACGCGTCCCACGGCACCTCGAGCAGAAGCTCGCTCGAGCCCGGGACCTCCGCGGCATCGTCCTCCCGCGCGATCCTCACCTGGAGCCCGAATCGCGGATCGACGGCGCCTTCAGTGACATCCCAGTCGAAGATGGCCTCCCCGGCGAACAGCTGCCACGGCTCGACCGTCTCGAGAGCGGAGGTGCTCCTCATCACGCCCGACCTGTGTTCCTCGTCGAGCCACAGCGTCTGTGCGGTCACCGTGCCGAGCGTGCTCGACTCGGCAATCTCGTTGTCGGGTGGCGCAATGGTGGGATGCGTCTCGACCGTCACCATCGCGCCACCGGTGTCGAGCCGCAAAGGCTCGCCGGCGGTGTTTTGCGCCGTCCATGTCACGGTGAGCTGGCCCGTGGAGGCGTCGTAGGAGGTGGAGAACTCAGTGAGGGTGACGAGCGGCGTCTCGGTCAGCAGCCAGCGCGCATCGCATTCGACCCACGCCAGCTCGTCCTCCACGCCCGCGATACGGGGATTTCCGCCGAGCGGCACCGCGCAGTCAAGCGCGGCCTGAGTGCCGCCGCGCACACCGTCGCGCACGCGCGGCTCGGAGGCCGCAGCGAACTCCTCGGCGGTGCGCGCGAGCGTTCCCCGGTGGATGATCTCGACCGCGTCCGACTCGACGTGGAGGAACACTTCGGAGGTGGACGGCTCTCCCGCGGGCGCCACGCGCAGCTGCACGGCGATCGAGGGCGTGAGCTCACCCGCCACGATCATCGCGACGGCGTCCGGCACCCCCTCGACCTGCTGTCCCGTGGGAATGTACTCGGCGCCGCTGAGCGTGTCGCCGGGAGCCAGCGTGAGCGGCGCCGAGCCGGACTCGAGCACCACGCCCAGGGTGTTGTCCGGGTGTCGTACCGGCGGACCCACGTAGATGTTGCCGGACACCCACGGCGTCAGCTCGACGTCCTCTGACACGACCATCACCGCCACCGCGCTTCCCGCGGGATCGAGGCGCAGCGGTTGATCGGACGCGTTGCGGACCTCCCACTCGACCATCACACCGTTGCCGTCGCTCGCGAGGGACGTCGTGGTCATCTCCACCAGTGGTGCGTCTCCAGCGAAGGCGCGGCCACAGTCCATGGCCAGGGTCATGAACGCGGCCTGTGCCTGCGCGCTCCACGGGTTGTCGCGCGGGTCGACCACGCAGTGCGCAATCTCCTGTCCCGGTCCGGTCGACTCGGGGCCCACGGCTGCCCGTGACAAGGCAAGCACGTCCTCGGCCATGAGCGCGTCGCCGCGCGTCCCCGCAGGCGCGAGGGGCGATTCACCGCCGGCCAGCATCGTCGCACCCACGACGCCGGCGGCTACCACCAGTGCCGCCGCACCCGCGGCGCCCGCGGCGCGGAGGCGGCGAGTCCGCCGCACCCGCGCGCGCGCGGGCTCGACCACCGCACTGGCGCGATCGTCGAAGAGCGCACCCCCGGCATCGGCCTGTCTCCCCAGCGACTCCATGAGTTCCCGGCTCATCGCGTGCCTCCCGTCGTCAGAATGAAAACGTGGTCGTGTCCGCCCTCGACGGCGTCCGTCGCGTCCAGGCCAAAGTCGCCGTGTGTGCGGCGCAGCGTCTCGACCGCGGAGGCGAGGTAGCCGCGCACGGTCGCCGCAGAGATTCCTAGCTCGTTCCCGATCGCCGGCGACGAGAGGCCGTCGACGTACCGCATGACGAGGCACGCGCGCTGCCGAGGAGGCAGCGACAGGACGGCGTCGTGGAGAGCGTCGCGGGTGACCGATGCGGTGGCAGGGTCGGGCACGACCCGGTCGGCGTCGCGGTGGTCGCGTCGGGGGCGGGCCTCGGCGCGTCGGTGAGCGTCGATGAACGCGGTCTGCATGGCCCGCTTCACGTACGCATGTGCGGCGTCGACGTCCTCGGGACCGCGCCCGGACCTGAAGGAGCGCACGAGGGCGTCCTGGAGGAGGTCATCGGCGGCGTGGGCGTCACCGGTCAGTACGAAGGCGTATCCGTACAGCGCCCTGCCTCGCTCGCGCACCAGCGCATCGAGCGTGTGTGACCACCGGCTCACCGTGCCCCCTTGTATCGCGGATCATCCTTCCACCGCCCAAGACGCAGCGGGCGGCTCAACCGTGGGGTGGGAGTCCCGCCGGATAGTCTCGGCTCATGTCGCGAACCGGAGAGATCACGCGCCCCGACGGTCGGACCGTGCGGTGGTACGAGGACGGACCTCGCGACGCGGGACTGGTGCTGTTCTGGAATCACGGCACGCCCAATATCGGCCAACCTCCCGGGCCCCTGATGAAGCCCGCGACGGACCGTGGGATCCGCTGGGTCTCTCTTGATCGCCCCGGCTACGGCGGATCCACGCGGCGCGAGGGCCGGACGGTGGCCGACGTGGTTGAGGACGTCGAAGCCGTCGCCGACGCACTCGGTCTGGACACCTTTGCGGTGGCGGGGCACTCGGGGGGTGGGCCGCACGCGCTCGCGTGCGCCGCGCTCCTCGGTGAGCGCGTCACGGCATGCGCGGCGATCGCGGGACTCGCTCCCTTCGATGCGCACGACCTCGACTGGTTCGGAGGCATGGCCGCAGGCGGGCGCGCGGAACTGGAGGCGGCCGCCGCAGGGCCGGCGGCATTGGTCCTCCAGCTCGAGCAGGAGTGGGATCCCGAGGGATTCACGCCGGAGGACCATGCGGCACTGGCCGGTCCGTGGCAGTGGTTCGACGGGGTGGTGAAAGCCGCGCTTGAGCACGGGCCCGACGGAATGGTCGACGATGACCTCGCCTATGTGCGCGAGTGGGGCTTCGATGCGGCCGATGCCGGGCGGACGCCGGTGCTCATTGCCCATGGAGGGAAGGACCGGGTGGTCCCGTACACGCACGGGGAGTGGCTCGGGCGCAGCGTTCCCGGCGCCGACGTCCGGGTGTTCCCGGAGGACGGACACATCTCGGTCCTCACGCGCGCCGAGGCCCTCCTGGACTGGTTGGTGGGGGCCTCGCGGGGCGTATAGGAGGCGCCGCCACGGCCCATCCGGGACGGTACCTGCGATCTTGAGCCCACCCACCAGGAGTGACCAAGTTATCGGCAGAAACTGCCCGATCCGGTTGGACAACGGCTCGGAACCTGTGTAAGTTATTCCAGGTCGCCGCGACGGGGTCCAGATGGAAACCGGCGCGAGACCACCCTCCACGCCCACCGATGAGCGTTCGCTGAAGCGGACAAACAGGTGTAGTGTGGAGGCTCTCCGAAACCGAGACACGCCGATGAGGCGAGTTGACAAGAGGTTGACGAGAGAGTAAGTTAGAAGGGTTGCCCCGAGCGAGGTCCTGAAAAGGATTGAGGCGGTGCGCGTCCGAAACTTGAGAACTCAACAGTGTGCCACATGTCGATGCCAAATTACTCCGGCATCAGCCTCTTGTAAGGGGGTTGGTGTTTGGATTCCTTTGGTTGAAAATGAAA